>JBAZWU010000006.1:0-92351 GCA_041660185.1 Elusimicrobiota bacterium
CACAGCGAACGTCTGGGCGGTGGCGTTTTTGATGCGCTGGCCGTAGGAGCCATTGAGGGTCAGGGTGCTTCCGCCGGTGACAAAGGATCCGCCGATGCTGTTCCATCCGCCGCCGAGCAGAATTCCCTGGCCACCCGCATCGAGGGTGCCGGCGGTGAAGGTCATGGTGGAAGTGACGGTCATGGAATCCTGCAGGGTCCAGTAGCCGCCGGAGCCGCCGAAAGCGACATTGTTAAAGCTGGTTCCTTTGGTGGTGATCTTGAGCCCGGCGTTGGTGCCGCTGAAGGTGACGGTGCTCCCCGCCACAAAGGTGCCGCTGGCGCCGTTGAGCCAGCTGCCGGCGGCGAGCATGTTATAGCCGGCGGTATCGAGGGTACCGGCAGTGATCGTCATGGACGAGGTTAACGTCATGGAGTCGACCATGGTCCAGTAGCCTGTGCCGCTGATGTGGACGCTGCTGAAGGGGCTGCCGTTGGATTGGATCGTATTGGCGACGCCGGTGCCGTTGAAGGTGACGGTGCTGGTCTGGGCGGCGAAGAGGCCGCCGGTGTTGGACCAGGAGCCGGCCACAGCCAGATTCAGATTCGCGGTGTCGAGTTTGCCGGCATTCATGGTCAAAGCGGAGGTGACGGTCATGGAGTCGGCCAGGACCCACGAGCCGGAGCCGTTTACGGTGATGTTGTAGAAAGGTTGGCCGCGCGAGGTGATGGTCTGGTTGGCGGCGCTGCCATTGAAAGTGACGGTGTTCGTGCGAGGCGTGAAAATGCCGCCGGTGTTGAACCAGGTTTTGCTGACACCGATATCGTAGTTATTGGTTGTGGCATCCAGTTCCCCGGCTCCGAGCGTCAGATTCTCGTTGACCGTCAGAGAGCCGCCCAGGATGCTGAAGGTCCCGGCGCCGCTGATGATCAGGTTTCGGTAAGTCCAGGTGGAGAGCACAATAGATGTGCCGGCGCTGTTGTAGACGACGGTGGATCCGGCCTGGTTGTACGGAGCCGAGGTGACGGTATCGGTCCCCATGACGACCAACGCTCCGGCGTTCGTAAAGCTGGATAAGGTGAGCGTATAGCCGGCCAGCGTCATTGTGGAGCCGGACGTGATGGTCAATGTCGAGAGGGACACCGCCTGAGTCAATACCGGCATAAAGGCGGCCGGCGAGATTGTCGCGGCGTCGTTGGTCCCCGGGACAGTCAGGGCATTCCAGTTATTGGGATTCGTCCAGAGGGTGCTGCTCCCCGCTCCGGTCCAGGTGAACTGCCCGAAGTTCCATCGCGAGTTATTTCCGGAGTTCCGGGAGTTCGAGGCATAAATCGTGTTGAGGGTGGCGCTGGAATCCTGCACATCGACGAATGAAACATTTTCTGACGTCGTGTTCGTCAGCTTCCAGACCGTGCCGTTGGTGGTGGAGCGCAGCGTGATGATCTGCGCGGCGGAGCCGGTGAGCGTGAGATTGGCGATCGTGTAGCTCGAGCCCGCGTTGAAATAGACGGTCATCGCGCCGACATCCGCCGCGTCAACGATCAGGCGGTTTGCCGTAAAGCTCGAGACGAAGATCACCCCGCCGGGGGTTGTGTTGGAGTCGAGCAGGACCGCGAACGTCTGGCCGGTGGCGTTTTTGATTCGTTGGCCGTAATATCCGTTGAAGGTCAGCGTGCTTCCATTGGCGACAAAAGCGCCCGCGGTGCTGTTCCATCCCCCGCCAAGCAGTATTCCCTGGCCATTGGCATCGAGGGTGCCGGCGGTGAAGGTCATGGTGGAGGTGACGGTCATGGAATCCTGCATCGTCCAGTAGCCGCCGGAGCCGCTGAAAGCGACGTTGTTGAAGCTGGTCCCTTTGGTGGTGATCTTGAGGCCTGCGTTGGTGCCGTTGAAGGTGACGGTGCTGCCGGCGACGAAGACGCCGCTCGTGCCGGTCAGCCAGCTCCCGCCTACGGCCACATTGAGACCGGAGGTGTCCAGGGTGCCGGCGGTGATCGTCATGGTGGAGGTCACCGTCATCGAGTCCGCCAGCGCCCAGTAGCCTGCGCCGTTGATCTGCACGTTGCCGAAAGGATTGCCGTTCGATTGGATCGTGTTGTCCGCGCGAGTGCCATTAAACGTGACGGTACTCTGCTGCGGCAGATAGGTTCCGCCGCTGTTGGTCCAGTTGGCCGCTACCCCTATCGTATAGTTGTTGGCGGTTGCATCGAGCGTCCCGGCGTTCAGAGTCAGATTCTCATTGATTGTCAGAGAACCGCCCTGGATGGAGAACGTTCCACCGTTTCCATCAATAATCAGGTTGCGGTAGGTCCAGGTGGAAAGCACGATGGAAGCCCCGCTGCTGTTATAGGTTACGGAGGAGCCTGCCAGATTGTTGGGCGCCGGGATAACGGTTTCAGCGCCGCGCAGCGCCAGCGTTCCCGCGTTGGTAAAGCTCGAAAGGGTCAGGTTGAACCCGCTGAGCGTGACGGTGGATCCGGCGTTAATCGTCAAGCTGGAAATCGATACGGCCGCTGTCAGCGCCGGCATGTTGGTCGCGGTGGAGACGATCAAAGCGGAGTCCTGGGAGGCTGGAATCCCTTTGTCCCAGTTCCGGGCGTTCATCCAGTCCGTGCTGATGCTCCCCCACCAGGTCTTGCGCTGGCCCGAAGCCCCGGTAAAGTTCCAGTTCTTGTTGTTGTCGGTATCGGACGAGTTGGCGGCCGTAATCTGGTTCCCGGGACGGGCGTCGGAATCCCGGGCATCCGCGTAAGAAACGCTGTTGGTGCCGGTATTGTTCAGCAGCCAGCTTGTGCCGTTGGTTGTGGAGCGCAGGCAGACCAGCTTGCCGTTGGCGCCGGTGAGCGACAGATTACTGATCGTGAAGGTGGCTCCGGCCAGGAAGTAAACAGTCGTCGCATTATTCAGTCCTGTTGCCGAGCCGTTGATGATCAGTTGGGCCGCCGAGAAACTCGAGAGGAAAATGACTCCTCCTGCCGCCGTATTCGAATCCACCAGGACGTTGAGGGATTGTCCGCTGGTATTGATTTTTTGGGCAACGGCGCCGTTCAGCGTTAACGTGCTTCCGTTCACGGCGAAAACCCCGCCGTTATTAAACCATCCGCCTCCCAGCAAAATATTAAAGTTGGACGCCGACGTGTCCAGACTTCCGGAGGTGATCGTCATCGTCGACGTCACGGTCATGGAATCCTGCATGACCCAGGATCCGGTCCCGTCCGCGCTGTTGATCTGGACGTTGCTGAAGGGGCTGCCGTTCGATTGGATCGTGTTGCCCGCGCCTGTGCCGTTAAAGGTCACGGTGCTGGAACGGGCGGTAAACAATCCACCGCTGTTGGTCCAGTTCTTGGTCACGCCGATCCCGTAATTGCTGGTGGTCGCGTCCAGCTTCCCGGCGGTCAGCGTTATCGTCTCATTCACCGTCAAAGAACCGCCCTGGATGTTGAAGGTCCCGGTGCCGCTGATGTTCAGGTTGCGGTAAGTCCAGGTCGAGAGCACGATGGAGGTCCCGGCGCTGTTGTAGGTCACGTTGGATCCCGTCAAGTTGCTGGGCGCGCTGGTCACCGTTTCTGTACCAACCATGACCAATGTCCCCGCGTTCGTGAAGCTGGAAACCGTCAAGCTGTTGCCTCCCAGGGTCAGGGTGGCGCCGTTATTGATCGTGACCACGGAGGCGCTCAAGGCATCCGTCGGCGTCCAGTTGCCGCCGGTCCCGCTGAAGGCGATGCCTCTGAAGGGATTCCCCGCCGAACCAATGGTGCGGCCCGGGTTCGTGGAGGTAAATGTCACGGTGGAGCTTCCCAGGGTGAAACTCGCGCCGCCGCCGGTCAACCAGTGGCCGCCGACCGTCATTAAGGAGTTGTTCATCGCGAGAGCCGATTGACCGCCCTGGATAGAGACGTTGCCCGTGACAGCCACGGCATTGTTGCCGGATCCGACGTTAACATTTCCGGCGCTGATGGTCAGGTTTTCGTTGATGGCCCAGCTGGAGGCGCTGGTCAGGTTGAGCGTCTCGCACCCGGCGTTGAACACCAGATTGCGGTAGGTCCAGGTCGAAAAGACCAGGAACGTATTGCAGGACCCGCTGTCGCTGTAGGTGATCGTTGAACCGGTCTTATTAAAGGTCGTTGGGTTGGGGAACGATACCGATTCGTTGCCGTAGAGGGCCATAGTCCCGTAGTTGGTCACGCTGTTGCTGACCGTCAGGTTCTTCCCGTTTAACGACAGCGTCGCAGCTCCGGGGAGAATCGTCAGATATCGGATCGACGCATCAGCGGTCAAAGCGGGCTGAGTCGTTGCTGTTGAAAGGATAATAACGGTGTCCTGAGCGCCCGGGATCCCCCAATCCCAGTTCAATCCGTTCTGCCAGTCGTTCTGGTCCCCGGACACCGCCCCGCCGAACCAGGTCTTTGTTTTCTGTGTTCCCACCGCCCCGAAATACCAGTTCCGGTTGTTGCCGGAATCTGTTGAAGGGGGAACCGCCACAATCTGTTTTCCAAGCCGGGCATCGGAATCCTGCGCGTCGACGTATATGACGTTGTTGGCCCACGTATTATTGAGATACCAGTGCTGGCCTGAGGCGGTCGATCGCAGCGTGACTATCTGGCCGCTGTCGCCGATCAGCGTCAGGTTGGCGATGGTATAGGTGGATCCCGCTTTAAAATATAAGGAAGCGGCGCTGAGATCGCCTGCATTGACGTACAGCTGCGTGGCAGAGAAGCTCGATGGGAAGACCACGCCGCCGGCGGTGGTATTGGAATCAATCAAGACGCCGAAGGCCTGTCCCCTGTTGTCGATGATCTGGCGGCTGGTCCCGCTCAGGGTCAAGGTGCTTCCCGCCGCGGTAAAGAGCCCTCCGGTGTTGGCCCATCCCCCTCCTATCCCAATGGCCTGGCTGCTTCCCGCATTCAGCGTGCCGGCGGTCAGCGTCATGGTGGAGGTCACCGTCATGGAGTCTTGCAGGATCCAGGAGCCGGTGCCGTTAAACGTCACGTTGTTGAAGGCCTGGCCGCGCGAGGTAATCGTCTGGTTGGTGGTGCTGCCATTAAAGGTTACGGTGCTGGTGTTGGCCACAAAGATACCGCCGTTATTGAGCCACGTTTTGGCTACGGCGAGGTTGAAGTTGGAGGCGGACGTGTCGAGTGTCCCGTTGGTGAGGGTCAGGTTGCTCAGAACGGTCATGGAATCGGCCAAAACCCAGGAGCCGCTGCCGGTAAAGGAAATATTATTGAAGGCGGAACCATTGGACCGGATCTGCTGCGCATCGCCGGCGGTAAACGTCACGGTATTGGTACGGGGGTTGAAGGATCCGCTCGTATTCGTCCAGCTTCCGCTCACTGTCAGGCTCAAGTTGTTGCTGTCCAGCGCGCCCTGCGTGAGGGTCACGTTCGCCGCTGTCAAGGCGTCCTGGAGGACCCACGCGCCGCCTGATCCATTAAAGAGCACGTCAGCAAAGCTGTTCCCATTCGACCGGATCGTGTGCCCGGCTGTGGTGGCGTTAAAGGTCACGGAACTGGCGTTGACCGTAAACGTTCCGCCGTTATTGATCCAGTTGGAACTGACCGTGACGGCATAATTGGACTCGGTGGTATTCAGCGTCCCGGCTGAAAGCGTGAGGTTCTCCTTGATGGTCAGGTTCCCGGCCGCGTTGAACGTCCCTCCGCTGCCATTGATGATCAGGTTCTGATAGGTCCAGCTGGAGAGCACCGGGCTCTCGCCGGAGCGGGCGGTATAGGTAATGGTGGAGCCGCTCAGGCTGAGCGGGATGGAGCCAACCTGCTCCGTTCCTTTAAATAGGAAGTTGCCGGCGTTGGTGAAACTGCTCAGCATGAGGTCGAATCCGTTCAGCGTTACGCTGGAGCCCGCGATAATGGTCAACGTGGAGATTGTCACGTTCTGTGTCAGGGTCGGCATGCGCGCCGCGTTAGCGATGATGGCCGCGTCTTTTGTGCCGGGAACGGTCCTGGAGTTCCAGTTGAGAGGGTTCGACCAATTCGTGTTGATCCCGCCCGTCCAAACGAACTGTCCAAAATTCCAGTTGTAGTTGTTGGTGGAATCCTTTGAATTGGTGGCGTAAATGGGATTCGCGGATGAGCTGGCGCTGGAATCTCTCACATCGACAAACGAAACGGTTTCAGAACCGGTATTCTTCAGCCACCAGACATTGCCGTTGGTGCGGGAACGCAACGTCACCGATTGGCCATCGCCGCCAGTCAGGGCCAGGTTGGCGATGGTGTAGCTGGAGCCGGCATTGAAATAGAGGGCCATGGCGCTGCCCAGTCCCGCCCCATCGGCGGTCAGGCTGGTGGCGGTAAAGCTCGAAAGGAAGGTGATTCCGTTCGCGGAGGTGTTGGAGTCAACCAGAACGCCAAAGGATTGGTTGTTGTTATTGATCATTTGGGCGGCAGAGCCGTTGAAGGTAATGGTGCTGTTCCGGACCAGCAGTGTGCCGCCGTTGGTGAGCCAGCCCCCGCTCACCAAAAGGTTGCAGCTGTTGCTGCCGCAGGCCGACGCGCTGGTGTTGGTGTCCAGGGTGCCCTGCGTGAGAGTCATGGTGGACGTCACGGTCATGGAATCCTGCAGGACCCAGGAGCCGGAGCCGTTGAACTGAATATGATTAAACGGATTGCCGCCGGATTGAATGGCTATGTTTGACGCGCTGCCTGTGAAAACAACGGTCGAGGCGTTCGCATTGAATAACCCTGCGGAATCGGTCCAGGCGCCTCCAACGGTCATGGACGATGTGTTCAAGGTCAGCGTCCCCTCGCTGTTGGGCAACAAGACGTTTTTGGCCACGGCGACGCTGTAATTGCTGGCGGTGGTATCGAGCGTCCCGGCTAATACGGACAGCGACTCGTTGATGTTGAGTCCGCCTCCGGCGTTGAACGTTCCGTCGCTGCCGTTGATGAGGAGGTTGCGGTACGTCCAGCTGGACATGACCATGGACGTCCCGCTGGCGTTGTTGTAGGTCACGCTTGATCCGGTCAGAAGGTTGGGCCTGATGGTCCCGAACTGGGTGACCGTTTCAGTCCCCCTCATGACCAGGTGGCCGCCGAGGGTAAGGCTGGAAACCGTGACCCCCAGCCCCGCCAATTCCAGTGTATTGCCCGTATTGATCGTCATGGTGGATACGGTCATGGAGTCCAGCAAAGTCCAGTAGCCTGTGCCGTTGAAAATCGCATTATTAAATTTCTTCCCGTTCGATTCGATGGCCAGGCCCGTGGATGTTCCGGTGAAGGCGGTGGTCGTGATCCGGGCCACGTAAGTCCCGCCGGTATTGAGCCAGGATCCACCGAGACTGATGTCTCTGTTTGAGCCGCTGTCCAGCGTCCCGGCGGCGATGGTCATAGTAGACGTCACGGTCATGGAATCCTGCATCGTCCAATAGCCGGAGCCGGTGACGGCGACGTTGTTAAAGCGGTGGCCGCGGGAGGTGATCTTCTGCGCGGTGGTCGTGCCGTTGAAGGAAACGGTGCTGGCGTTCGCGACAAAGGTGCCGCCGTTATTGAGCCAGGTTCCGGCTACCGAAATATCATTGCTGCCGGTGTTGAGCGTCCCATTGGTGATGGTCATGGTAGACGCGACCGTCATAGAGTCTCGCATCGTCCAGTAGCCGGAGCCGTTGAATGTGATGTTGGAGAAATTGTTGCCGTTGGTTGCAATGGCCTGCCCGGAGCTCGAGCCGTTGAAGGTGACAGTGCTTGCGCAGGCATTGAAAGATCCGCCGGCGTTGATCCAGCTCTTTCCCACCGCGATGTTGCTGGCGGTGCCGCCGCAGCTCCCGCCTGAGCCTGTCGCGGAGGTGTCCAGGGTGCCCCCATCCGTGGTCAGATTGCCAACCACGGTCATGGAGCTCATCAGGTTCCAGTAAGCGTTCGATCCGCTTCCGTTGATGTACAAATTGTAAAAGTTCTTGCCGTTGGAGCGGATCCGCTGGCCGCTGAGGTTGCCCGTGAATGTCACGGTGCTTGTCTGGGGGATGAACGACCCGCCGGTGTTCATCCAACTGGCACCCGAGCCGCTACCCGCGCTTCCCCCAATAACCATGTTGCAGCTTGCGCTTGCTCCGCCAAAAGTACAGTTGCCAGCTGAAGCATCCAATGTTCCCGCGCCAATGGTCAGGAGCCCCGTCACCGTCATGGTGTCCTGAAGGGTCCAGTAGCCGCCGCCTCCGTTGACATACAGGTTGTAAAAATCGCTGCCATAGGTTGTGATCGTGTTGCCAGTTGCTGTGCCGTTCAAGGTAACCGTACTTTTGTTGGCTGTGAAGAAGGCGTTGGCGCTGTTCAGCAGCCAGCTGCCTCCGACCGTCACATCGCAACCGGCGGTAGGACATGTCGTCGTAATGGAGTCCACTGTGTCCAGAGTACCTTGGGTGATAGTGAGGTTACGCGTCACCGTCAGGGGGTCATACAGAAGCCAGGTCGAGCCCAGCTGATTCAGTTGCAGATCGTAGAAACTTTTGCCATTCGAGCGGATGATGTTGCTTGAGCCGGTGCCGTCCATGAGTACTTTGGCGGTTCCAGGAGTAAAAAGCCCGCCTGAGATCTGGAAATTGCCGTCAAATTGAGAAAGAGACCCTGAATTCGTCAACGTGAGAGCGCCGGCGTCCATGGAGAAATTTCCCTCGACCAGCAGGGATCCGCCGGATTGGATTGTGACCGAGGCGGCGGAGATGGCGAAATCGGAAGCCGCATCAATTGAACCGCCGCTGGCAACGGTAAAGGCTCCGCTGTTAAAAGAAGAACTGCCTGACGTGTCAGAATTCATCGTAAAAGCAGCTGAAATATTAAAAATAGTTGCGACGTTTGGAGAGAGACTCACGTTGCCGGTAACGGTCAGGTTGTTTGAAATAGTCCATGTCCCGTTACTGTTTACTGCCACGGAGAGCTGGGCGATGGTTATGGGTACATTAATCGTGTATCTGCGATTGGTGCTAACCGTGGCCGTATCCGTGGGGTCACTTGCGCCGGGGTAAGTCCCCCCGCAGCTGGTCCAGGCAGCCGTGTTGTTCCAGTTGACGGCCCCTGTTCCAGTTGAAGCGCAGGCATTGCCTGCATACACCCGGGTGGTCATAGAGAGGCAGAGGAGCAGAACACTACCCTGCAGGAGAATGGCGCGCATCAGATTGCGCTGTTTAGCGCCCATTCGCCCCCCCCTTGTTTCGGGAGCCGCTGCAGATGCCGGAGTGTGCCGGATGCGTCAAAGCCGGGTCTGTGTAGAGTGTGTCATCGGTGCCCAGGTAGAAGCGCAGAAGGCCTTCGCTTGGGATCGTCATTTCAGGCAAGGCATACGTGTAAAGCTGGTAGTCGGCCTTGATCACCAGATAATCGCCTTTTCGAATGACCAGGCTGTCTTTCCCTGCTGGTAGAGCCGCTATCGTGATGGCGAGCGGGCGCCGGGGGGACGGCTGCAGGGTTTTTCCCGGGCGAATCGATTTTGGGTAATTCCCGTACGATCCGAGGAATTCGATATCCAAGGGCTTTGGGTCCGCCGCGGCCTGGAGGCCTTCCAGCACAACAACCCCGAGAACCGATTGGATGTGGGGAACAACCGCCGCGCCTTCCGAGCCAACCAGCGCCATCGCTGTGGGCTGGTTCTTTGCCCATTGGCAATTGTCCGAGATATGCATTTTCTGGCGGGTGGCCGGTTCCTGGCTGTGATTCAGATCAAATTTGAGTTCCTTGGCGAAAGACGGCAGAGTGGGGAGAGCGAGGTAAATAAATGCGAGGGGCGCCACCGCCAACGACCCGCGGTGCCAGCGCGCTATAAGAAATTGCGGAAGCGCAGGCAGCAGGCGCCCCCTACTATATTTACGCGCGCGCGCACGCGCGAAAAATAAAACTCCCTCGCTTCTGATGGATTGAAAAACGTCCATTGCTTCTCCCGATTTTTGAAATGATTACCCGTGACCGAACAGCTGAGCCTCCCCGTTAGGCAAAAAATACGGGGCGACAGGAAAGATTAACAGCGGAGATTGAGCTTTAGAACGGACCTTTCAAGGCAGAAATTTTGCGAGAGGAGAATACCGATCAAAATCCCGACGGAAATTGTTATCCACAGGTTATGAACATTGTGCACAACACGTCTTTTTGATGATAAGAACGCCTCATCAAGAACCTTTAAAACAGGAGCCATAAAATCAACAAACAGGTTGTTAAATAGACGTGAAAATAACGAGGCTGATTCAGCTGTTTCGCGCCAGGAATGAAGCGGCGCTACCACCGCCAGATTGAATAGATTTTCCATGAAGAGCATGGATAAAATCCGCTGATTTTCAACGCTTTTCAGCGGCCGGTTTTGAGTGTCTCTGGCATCCAGGTTTGAGAAATCAAGATCAGCGATCGGAAGGAAAGCAGAGGCATAAGAAATCCCTTTTGTTGGCGCCGTCTGGAGAGATTGGACCCCCTCCCAAAGGCCAGCAAAAGGGACAAATAGTAACAGAGATATAGCGAACTTCTTTAATTTCATTCGAATTCGGTAACCCCGCTGCCCCCGCGAACAACGCAGGGGCCGGAAGCTTTGCGCCCCGTTTCAGATGTTCATTTGAAACGGGCGGCCACCATCCGCCGGTAGCCGTCGCCAGCTTACGCTGACTTTGCCTTTATCGTTCTCGACGGTAGTTTCATGAAACCCAACCGCCGGCACTAGTCAAAGATCAGACTCCTTAAAGGGAACCGGCTCGCACAGTCTCGGGGAATCCGAGGGGTGGCCGGTTCGTTAGTGCGAGTCTAGCCCCGACTCTTTGGACTGTCAAGGATTAATCGATACTGTAAATTAATATGAATTTGAAAGATGTGATCCTAGTTAAACCCGACTGGAAAAGAAGAAAAGATGTTTTTGAGATGCAGCTTGCCTAAGCAATTTTATGACTTGAGGAATTTCGCCTTATTGATCTCCCTTAAAGGGCAACAGGGGACGTAGTTGCCTTGTTGCCTTTCAGTTTGTTTCAGGTTTCAGGGGACGTAGTTGCAACTTTGCATGGTCGTTTATCTGGCAATGTGCAATCATGCAAAGTTGCAACTACGTCCCCTGATGATGAAAATATGCAAGCATGGGAACTAAATTACTCTATTTGTAGATAATTTTTATTGTTTCTGCGCGCGGCGTTCTGCGTCTACAAAGGCTTTTAGTTCATCAAATATAGCTGATTTATTATAAAGGTATCCATTGGAACCGTTCCAGTGTTGGACGTATTGCGATTGGACATCATAATAGGCGGGAATAACAGCCGGGCGGTTTTCAAACGGTGTTCGAAAAACGTCACTGGACACTTCCGACAGCGTCACCGGTTCGGTGGCGATGTTGATGACCTTCATGGAATACGTAATCACCTTCTTCAAGTCATCCCATAAATGATTGATGGGATAGAACTGGAACTGGCTGTCGGCATGAAGTTTTTGGAGTTGATTGCGATGAATCAAATCAAAAATCGCATTGCTTTTGAGCCCGAGCCCGAAAAGTTCCGGCAGACGAACAATACATCGGTCAAAATGTTCCGCGACAAACCGTTCCAGCTGCCAGCGATGACGCCCATAAGGAGTCGCCTTTTCCGAATTTACGTTTGATTCTTCATCGACTTTCCAAGGGTCCGGATAAACCTCGATGGTTGAAATGAGAATAAGCCGGCGGGCACTCACGTCCTTCAGGCAATCCATCAAGTGCTCGAGATTGGTCTTATCCGCTTCGGGATTCTGGTTGGCCCTCCATTTATCCGCCGGCGCTCCGGCGCAGACCACCAGGTCGAAGCGTTGGCCTCGAATGGATTCGATATTGTTCGAATTGTAAAGGGCCCCAAAGCTCGCCTGGCGCAGGAGATGGCTGCCGATAAATCCGGTATGTCCGATAAGGGCATTGACCATAGGTCTTAAGACGCGCCGGTCGGCGCGTCTTCCGGGTGCCAACGTTCCAGCTGTTCGACGACCACCTGTTCAGCCTGCTCGGGCAGGATGTTCTTCATGCAGACATTGTTTCCCTGACAAATGGGCCGCGTCAGCCCGTAGTAATTCAGGCAGGGGCTGCATTCCACCCGCGCATAGAGAATCCGGTGCCGGGGCCCTTTGGGGCTGAATAGATTCACCGGAGCCGGGCCGAAGAACGAAACCGTGGGCAGCTCGACAGATTCAGCGAAATGAAGCGGACCGCTGTCATTGCTGATGAGAAGCGCGCTGCGTCTCATGAGCGCGGCCATCTGATAGAGTGAAAATCCTGCGGCATTCAGAATCCGAAATTTATCTTCAATCGACTGAAGTGTTTCATCGACGTAAGCCTTTTCCTTCGGTGCCCCCACAAACAGGAACCAGACATCCGTATACCGTTTTCTCAGGGCTTGGACCAACTCGCGGTAGTACGCGGCCGGCCACCGTCGTTCCAGGCAAAGATCGCCGGCGTGGATGTTGACCAGAATAAGCCGGGCGTCTGATGGAACCGCCTGTTGTGACAGGAAAGAGACGACGAACGATTCGTCCTCCGCGTTATAGCGCATGGGGCTGAGTAAGAGGTCGGTCGTGTCCGCGCCGATGGCGCGCACCTGAGAGACAAAGTTTTCAGTCACATGGCGGTAATGATTGAAATAAACCGGATGGGTCAAGAGTGATCCACGAAAAACCAGGGGCGAGCGAAAACCAACGATATGACAGGCTCCGGAGAGAAAAGCCAGCACGACTGAAAACTTGGAGAAAAATTCAAAATCAAAAGCGACCACATACCCCTGCCGCCAGCTGTGAAAGAGAAAGACCACCGTGTCATAGCCAAACACCCAAAGATTGGCCGTGCGCAAGGAATGGATTTCGTCAAAAATCCGTAGATTGTCCGCCATGTGCCGGGCGTTCCGGAAAGTCACCAGATGGAGTCTGGCTCCCGGGAATTGGGAGCGGACGGCCCGCACCGCCGGGGTGGCCAGAAGGATGGAACCAATCCCCATCATTTTGATGAACAGAATGTCAGACTTTTCTTCGACTTGTAAGACCGCCGGCCGCAAGATGTGCCGTCCGATCCAGGCCAAGGGGGTCAACAAGACACACAGTGGAATGCCGACCAGCAGGTCGATCCATTTCATGGTCAGAATGTTCATTGGATGTTAAGCGTCCACCACTGCCGCCGCAATGCCGGAAAAGTCTTCCAGATAACGCAGCGCTTCGTTCGTGGCGGCTGGCGCGAGCCGGATGCGATCCGCCAGGATCCGGCAGGACGGATCCCGGGCGAGCGTTTCGCATCGGTCCCGGTTGGGTTTCATGAGAAACCCGTTCGGATTAAAAGGAGCCAGCACAGGCGAAGAAGGGAGTTTCCACTTCCCCGAGCGGAGGTAAAACAGACCCAGGTTGTTTGTCCCGAAGCCGCTGGCGGTTGTTTGGGACAGGCGCGCGACGGACGCGTTGAAATCGGTCAGCACGCGGGAGTTTTGAAAGGACAGCGCCAGATCCGTGATCTGGGGATGCAGAAAAACGCCTTTCGCCTGCAGGGGAAGGATCTGGCTCAACTCGAATTCAACCAGAATCCGCATGATGGCGCAAAAATCGTTTTTCACTATCCCACGTAGTTCCCGAGTCACCCGCCATCCGGTTCGGATCAAGGCCTGGATTCCTGCGTCACGGGCGATTTTCAGCCCGGCCCTTGGCGCGCCGAGCTGGCTGACCAGCCGGACGTAGATAGTCATATTCGGGACCACCGCAAACAGATCGAAAGGCACGTTCTGGCGGCGCAAGCTTCGCAGTCTCTTGAGAAGGGTTCCATCCGCGGTCGCCAGAAGGCCGGGCGCGGCGCCCATCCCTTCCAGTCGTTTCTTGAGCTGGTCGATGGATGGCGGCTCGCCAGGGCCGCGCAGGTCCAGAACCTTGGAAAGACGATATGGTGTGTTACGCGGATCAGTCATGGAGCGTGACCGGTCCTTCCTTAAAAGAGCGATAGATCGCGTCGATCACGCGCTGGATCGCCCAGCCATCGTCAAACGTCACAACCGGTTGTCCCCCGCTTTCGCAGCAAGCGATAAAATCGGCCTCTTCATTGAAATAACCTTCCCCGCCATAATCCGGGCTGAAATCGTAGGTGGCCCGGTCGAATTGGGAACGGTGAAAAAAGGTTTCTTTTGAGGCCGGGCCGGACGGCTGGCGAAGGCTGAAGCCGGAATCGTGCGCCACGATCGTTCCCTGCGTCCCCTGAATTTCGACCTGCGTCTGTTCGAACGGATATCCCGGCACGCTCCAGGAAGCGTCAAAGGTCCCCTTGAGCCCTGAGGCGAATTCCATCTCCACCCGGGCCTCATCCTCCACGCGCTGGGAGTAAACGGAACGTCCTTCCGCCTTGAGGCGCTGAGGGATTCCAAACCAGCGGTATAAAAGGGAAAGCGCGTGGCATCCGCAAGTCATCACCATGCCCCCGCCGGACAACGCCGGTTCATACATCCATCCTTTGGGAGGACGCATGACCTGGCTGAGGCGCAGTGTGGCCCGGAAGGATTGAAGCGCGCCGATCGCCCCTTCCTTCAGCAGCGCCGCCACCTTCTGGTAGTGGGGGTAGTGAAGTTTCATGAACCCGACGGCGTGAACCCGTCCTTTGGCCCGCGCCAGCGTCCGCATCCGCTCCGCGGCCTGAAGCGAGTTGGCCATGGGTTTTTCCGAGAACACATGAAGTCCGCGCTCCAGGCAGAGCGCGGCGATCGGCTCATGGGCGAAGTGGGGCGCGCAGATCACCGCGGCATCGAGCGCCTGATGACGAAGCGCTTCTTCCAGCGACGGATAAAAAGGAATTTGTTCTCCGATCAGGCTTTTGGCGCGTCCAACGAGGGAGGTGTTGCTGTCGATCAGGCAGGCGAGCGCGGCGTTGGGAACCACGTTGACCACCGCAGCGTGCATGAGACCGATTTTTCCTAATCCGATGATCGCGGTTTTCTGCATGGGTTAACCTTTCAGCGTCTGCCCAAGCCCTTCGGCTAGCCCACGCGGCTTGTATCCAAAATCCCGCTCCGCCGGTCCGTTATCGCAACTCTGCAGTTGCTCCATCCCCACGATATTATCAATGGTCATCGGCGGTGAAGGCATCCAGCTCAGGAGCTGAGCGGCCAAACGGCAAGCCCACACCGGCAGATGAATCTGCCGGACGGAAACCCCGAGGCAGTCGGCGATCGCTTGAACAAATCCGCCGAAGGTGACGACGTCCGCTCCTCCGAGATCATAGGTGTGCTGGAGTGACGCGGGTCCCTGAAGACAGGCTTCAATGGCGAAGGCGATATCATCCACATGCACCGGCCGGAATTGTTCCAGGCCCCGGCCGATAACCGGAATGATCCGGACCGACTTCGTGAGATGAACCATTTTCCAGAAGAGGCCGCGCGTGCCCGGCCCATAGACGGTGCTCGGACGCAAGATTGTATAGGAAAACCCGGAAGACCGGACCAATTCCTCGGAGAGCCACTTGGTATGTCCGTAGGCCGTTGGGTTTTCCGGGCGGGCGGATTGAGAGCTGATATGAATAAAGCGGCGGCATCCTGCGGCCCGGCAGGCCGCCAGAAGCGCGCTCGTTCCGTCGACGTTGACCGCCTGGCTCTGCCGCGCATCCGGGGCTCCTTCCGAGGTGCGGGCCGCACAGTGAATCACGGCCTCAAGTCCTGCGGCAAATTGCTCCAGGCTCCGGGGGTCGGTCAGGTCGCCCTTCACGGTTTCGATAGGGGTGCGGGTTGCCGATGATCCCGGGGTCCGTACGAGTCCTCGGACCGCATGACCGGCGCGAAGGAGACGCTCCGCGGTCACCGATCCGATAAATCCGTTAACACCTGTGATGCCTATTTTCATGCGCCCATTCTACTTTAATTGCTTTTGCGCTGCTACAGACGGAGCCCAGCGACCCAAAAAATTAAGCGGAATCTCATGCGGCCGGGCGGCGTCTGTTTCGGAGAGAAGTTCATACACATAAAGACTCTTCAGCTGTCCCGGAGTGAAATTCTCCTTCTTCCAGAGAAGCCGGACAGAATGGTTCCAGAAATCGGTCAACACAGGCCAGCTCACGGGGTCCCAGGGGAACAATTGGTAACCTTCGGTCCGGACCGCTTCGCCAAAATTTAAGAAAAGATGGGTCACCCCTTCCTCGCGCAGCCGCCGGGCCACTTCCGTTCCGTCGCGGGACTCCCGGATGATTTTGACGATCGCTTGCCCGCCGGGAGTGGAACTGGGGACCGCTCGCCGTTCGAGGTAATAGCTGCGGCAATCTCCCATGAAAAGAACTTTCGCCTGGGCCGGGAGATGCGTATTCATCCAGGCCAGCGCGTCATAAGACGGGGGGGGATACGTCGGGTGCATTTCCCCCAGATACTCCGCTTCCGGGACCCATCCGCCGACTACCTGCCAACCGCCCACCTGGTGGATCATCTTCGCCAGCATCGAAAAATTATTGAGGGTTCCTGCCAGAACGCTTCCCAGCACGAGGGTTCGGATCCACGCGGAACGGCTGGCCATAATAAGTGTTTCAGCAAACAACGGGCTGGCCAACGCCAGCATGGGCAAGCTGTAGCGCAGGACTTTCGTTGTCAGCAGCCACAGGAGCCAGGTTAAGGCCGCGTACCGCCGCAGCATTTGAAAGGCGGGGGTTCGTGCGCGGACCCAGAATAGAGCCGGCAGGGCCAGCAGACAGAGCGGCCCGAGAAGCCCCAGCTCATTTTTGTTTTCCAGCGTAAGAAACCAGGGATGGAAAATGAAACGAAGCGCGCTGTCCCAGTGGCGAAGCTCCGTCGCCAGGAGGCGCGGGTTTTGATCGTAAAAGAAGCGGTTCCATTCCGTCACGTCGATGCGCGGGATTCCCCAGTGTGTTCCGAGGAAGGGATAGACCGGGTTGTGGTTAAACACCATGTTTTTGATCAATTGAGGGAGAATAAAAAGAGAAGCGGCCGCCATAAAATGGATCAGCTGATTCAGGATGATCCGTCCGCTCTGGTGTTCATCCCAGCGGCGCCAGACAATCAGCAAGCCGGCGATCGGGACAAACGGAAATCCAGTGTATTTGCAGCTCGCGGATAAACCGGTCAGTCCGCCGGCGATCCAGAGCCAGGCGCGGTTGCCGGACGGGGTCGACGTTTCGTCGAGTGCCCGGATCAGCGCGAAAGCCGCCAGGAACTGCAGGGCGCTGTAGCCGATATCGATGCCGGCGGTGGTGAGCGTGATGCCGGTCATGGGGATTCCCAGAAAAAGAATGACCGACAGCATCGCTGTTTCCGCCGAAAGGTACCGCCGGCTGAAGCCAAACAGGGCCAGGCCCAGAAGCCCCGCCATGCCCAGGTGCAAGAACTTAGCGGTCAGGGTGTTCCCGATCGTGATCCCGAGCCCATAAAGCATCTGAAGCGTCATCGTGAAATTGGCATACAGTAAGCTGGGGACTGACAGAAGGCGATGTTCCAGGCCGTATTGGGCCGGTATTCCCAGATGATAGTGCAGGGAATCAAAGAAGACCTCCGGGCTGAGGCTGCCCAGGAGCCAAAGACAGGCCGCCACCGCTAACGCGATGTGCCAGGCGGTGTTCCAAAAGCCGGGTTTTGCGGAGGGTTGTTGGAGCGAAGCCGTTAACGGTTTGTTTTTCCGGTAGAACCAGGCCAGGCCGGTGATCCCGGCCAGCCCCGCGTAGAAGACAGAGGCGTACCAAAGCCGTACCGCTCCCAGAAGAAGCACGGCATTAGATAAGACGCCGATGCCAATCCCGCCGCCGAAAACCAGACGTTCGAGCGAGGTCAACGAGCCTCCCGGGCACAAGCGGTCCAGCACCCCTTGGCCCACTTGAACACAGGCCCAGAGAATCCAGGACGCCGTGAGAATTCCAACCAATCCTTTCAACAGATAAGGATGCCAGAAGCGCATTTGAGTCCATTGATCCAGTATGGATAAAAGACTGTCCGGATGAATCGGCAAGCGGTCAAAATAGAGATAGGTCACGAGAACAGACCAGATCGCCAGCAGAATAGGAAATATGGCCGGACCGGATCGCCAGCTGGCCGGGAATTCTTCCGGCGGTTCCTTCGGTTTTTTGGGGGGATGAGGTTTCATCGAGGTGTCATTTCTGCGGGAAAAGAATCGCGTGCGCACCGCTCGTCAGCAGTTTTTCAGCTAAACGCGCGCCGATGCCGGAGGCTTCATCGAGTGGACCCTTTTCAACATCTCGGACGAGCCGCCGGCCATCCGGCGAGGCCACCAGCCCATCGAGGACCAGTTGTCCGTCCGAAAGATGCGCGTACGCGGCAATAGGAGTCTGGCAACTCCCTCCAAGGGTTTTCAGAAAAGCACGCTCCGCTTGTACCGCCAAAAAGCTGGGTTGATGATTCATGGAGCCCAGATAAGACACCAGACGATCCTCCGGACGCGTCTCGATGGCCAGCGCTCCCTGCCCAACGGCGGGGAGAAGCCTTTCCAGTGAAAAAACTTCGGTGACTTCTTTTTCCTGCCCGAGGCGTTTCAAACCGGCCAGCGCCAGAACCAATCCGTCGAAACTTCCTTCTGAAAGTTTCCGGAGGCGGGTGTCGACGTTCCCTCGAAGCGGGACCAGCTCAAGGTCCGGTCGCATGTGGCGGAGCTGCGCTTGACGCCGGATTGCGCCGGTGGCCACCCGGGCGCCTGCCGGCACTTCCCGGAAAGGCCGGTCCTCACGTGAAATCCAGACGTCGCGGGGATCTTCCCGGAGAGGGACCGCTCCGATTACCAGTCCTTCCGGGAGCTCAATCGGCATGTCTTTCATGGAATGAACAGCCAGGTCGATACGATCGTCGAGCAACGCGTCTTCGATTTCTTTGGTGAAAAGGGTTTTGAGGTTAGTGGCAGAACGGACAATGCCATCATCTCCCACTCCCCTTACGTCATTCCCCCCGGTCACTGGGGGGGAATCCATAGATCCCCCGCCAGAACCCGCGGGGGATGACGATCGCGGAGTGGCTTCGGACGAGGATGGTCGGGTGTCGCCACTCGTCGTGATCAGGACCCATTCCACCTGAAGATCCGTGAAGGCCTGATGAAGCTGGTCTGTCACCCAGCGGGATTGCGCTTGAGCGAGAGGGCTTCGACGCGTTCCGAGACGGAGACGGGTCATGCGATGGCCGCGGGACAGGGAGTTGGATGATGCCGCAAGCCGTGCCAACATCCGGAGCGATGCGCCTGAAGCCAGCGGGCAAATTCGCGGGTTTCTTCTTCAACGAGTATTTCGGCCGCTTGAATTTCACGGGATCGTTTCGATTGGCTGTCGTCGACGATGGATTGCAGGTCGTCGATGTTATAAACATGAACGTTGTCGATGGCCTGAACAGCCGGGTCGACATCCCGCGGCACGGCGATGTCGATCAGGGAAAGGGGCTGTCCTTGCCGGCGTTGCATCACCGTTTTGATCAACTCCGGTCCGATCACAGGATGCGGCGCGGCGGTTGAGCAGATAACCACATCCACGAGGGCCATCTGGCGCAGTCCTTCTTCAAAAGGGATCGCCTGGCCGCCAAATTGAGCGGCCAGTTCTTGCGCGCGCTCAAACGTACGGTTGGATACCAGAATGGCTTTCACGTTTTGAGATAAAAGGACTTTCGCTGTCTGCTCCGCCATTTTGCCGGCTCCCAGGATCAGGATGCGGCGATCGCGAAGGCTCCCGAAGATGCACTCGGCCATGGTGACAGCGAGACTTCCGATCGAAGAGAATCCTGATGAAAGGGCCGTCTCCGTACGCACCCGTTTGCCGACATAAAGGCTGCGTTGAAAAAGCACATTCAAAAGTTTGTCGGTGGATCCGTTTTGTTTCGCTGACAGATAGGCCTGTTTAACCTGGTTCAGGATTTCGTTCTCTCCTTTAACCATCGAGTCTAGGCCGGACGCGACCCGGAACAGATGGCGAACCGCTTTCTCGCCCTCCTGGTAATAAAGGCAGGAACGAAGGCTTTCCACCTGGGCCTGCGCTTGAAGTTGCCGGGCGAGCGCTTCGCGTGTTTCGGCGCGATGGGTCGAACAGGCATAGATTTCGATCCGGTGGCAGGTGGAAAGCAGAACCATCCCGTTCAGAGAGAAGGGTTCCTTCAAGCGCCACAGCGTCTCCGACAAATGGGCAGATAAATTTGCCAGCTTCTCTCGGAGCGGGAGGGGGGCGGTTTCGTGATTGAGTCCGACAACAAGCGGCATCGAGAAACCTGTTTTTCAGCGGGCGGCCGCGCGGGGATCCGCGTCAATTTCCCCCTCGCGAAGCATGGCCGAAAATTCGGTTAAAATTCGTTTGTCCCACCAGCCTTTATTGACTTCGTCCCACAGGATCTCGAGAGCCACTTCCTGCGGCAGGCGCTTGCGATAGGACCGCGTGGTGGTCAGCGCATCATAAATGTCGACAATGGTCATGATTCGCGCCAAAACAGGAATCTCATCCCCGGACAGATGGTCCGGGTAACCGGTACCGTCCAGGCGTTCGTGATGGTGACGAATAATCGGGACGGCGCCGCGGATGGACTTCAGTTTTTCGCAGATTTTGGCCCCCTGGACCGGATGCATCCGGACAATCAACCGCTCTTCCGTCGTCAAGGGACCGGCCTTATTTAAAATTCGATCCGGTATGCCGATCTTCCCGATGTCATGCAACACCCCGCCTTTGCGGAGCGAATCGAGTTCTTCGTCGGAAAGACTCAGCCGTTCCCCGAGACCCATGGCCAGGCGGGAGACCCGTTCGACATGGCCTTGCGTATAGGAATCCTTGGCTTCGATGGCGCGGGCCATTGAAAAAAGCACGTCTTCCGCGCAATCGAGCTGTTCATTCAGGTATTTCACGCGCAGGAGGGATTTGATGCGCGTGAGAAGCTCCAACGCGTTGTACGGTTTGTTGACGAAATCATCCGCTCCGGCCTCGAGCGCGGTCAATTTTTTGTCGAGGTCGCTGAACGCCGTCAGCATCACCACCGGGATGAGGCGGGTCGCTGGATCGGCTTTTACTCGCCGGCAGACTTCCATTCCATCCATGCGGGGCATGTGGACATCCAGGAGCAAAATGTCCGGGGAAAGGATTTTAACTTTCTCCAAACCTTCCACGCCGTCGCGCGCGACGGCCACGGAAAAACCTTTTGAAATTAAGATGGGTTCTAGAATTCCTGCGGCTTGAGGGTCGTCTTCAACCAGAAGGATTTTTGCGCCAGCGAGACTGATTCCCGAAACATCCATTAAAACTTACTTTATCAACTTTTCGACGGGATAGTCAAAAGTCGGGAGTTTTTGCGTTTCCGCGATAGGTCGGCACACGACCTGTCCCTGAGCGCATTGAATCCCTTTTCGGAAAACCGGCGAGCCGCGAACGACTCGCGCCAATCCTTCGCGCGCCAGGACAAGGATGTAGGGGAGAGTGGCATTGGTCAACGCCAGCGTGGAGGTCCGGCCATAAGCCCCGGGCATGTTGGGAACGCAATAGTGCAGGACGCCTTCCGTCTCATAGGTCGGTTTAAAATGGCTGGTTGGACGTGAGGTCTGGCAGGAACCGCCCTGGTCAATCGCCACATCGACAATTACGCTGCGCGGTTTCATCTGCCGGACGAGTGAGCGGCTCACCAGCTGGGGGGTGCGCGCTCCCGCCACATGGACGGCTCCGATAAGAATATCCGCGCTGGGAACAGTGGCCCGGATCGCGGCTGGATCCGCCATGACGGTCGCCACATGAGGCAGGATCTCATCCAGATAACGCATGCGTTCGGCCCGGCGCTCGAGAATGGTCACGCGCGACCCCATGCCGGAAGCGATCTTGGCCGCGTTTTCTCCGACGGTTCCGCCGCCCAGGATCACCACATGGGCAGGGGATACGCCCGGCATCCCGCTGAAAAGGACGCCGTTGCCTCCCAGCGGATTGGCTTGATAATACGCGCCGACCATCGCGGCGATGCGCCCGGCGATTTCCGACATCGGTTCTAAAATGGGAAGTTTACCGTCTTTTTCCTCCATGGTTTCGTATCCGATGGCGTTCACGCGGTTCTTGATAAGGGCTTGGACCAGCTTCGGGTTTGGTGCGAGGTGCAAAAATGTGAAGAGAATCTGGCTCGGGCGAAAGTAGGCGAATTCTTTTGGAAGCGGTTCTTTGACCTTCAGGACAAGATCCGCCGCCCAAACGGAGGAAGCGGCCGGGGTGATTTTGGCGCCGGCTTTGCGGTAGTCCTGATCCGTGAATCCGGCGTGTAAGCCGGCGTCTTTTTGGATCCGCACCTGGTGACCGGCGGAGCACAGGGCTTCGGCGCCGCCGGGCGTGAGGGCAACACGGAACTCGCCTTCTTTAATTTCTCTGGGAACGCCGATGATCATGGTCATTTCTCGTTCTGCAATTTTCCGCCCATGCTCCATTGTTCACGCGGCACGTCTTCGAAGACGATCCACGTATGGTCGTCGGTGATCGTGCAGTGCTTGCTGATCACCTGGGTCAGTTCTTTCGCCAGGGCTTTCTTCACTTCCTGCGGACGAGGAAACATGCGAATGTGAACAAACGGCATACAAGCCTCCAATTCACGACATTAGGATTGTTGGGGCGGACCGCTGTCCGCCCACCGTGACAATCAATTGAAAGAACGGGCGCACAGCGGTGCGCCCCTACGGTTCTATTTACCAACGCAGAATTGACTGAAAATTTGATCCAGCAAATCTTCCGTGGCGGTTTCGCCGATGATTTCTCCCAAAGCCTGGAGGGCCGACTGGATTTCCAGCGCCACACATTCCTCGAACGCTTCGGATTGCGCGGCTTCCCGGGCCCGGCGCAAGGCGTCACGGGCTCGCTCCAGAGCCGCCCGGTGCCGCGCGTTCAGAAGCCATTGGGCTTGCCCTGTGCTGGACGTTTCTTTCAGGGCTAAGGTTTTCACCCATTGCACCAGACGGTCAAGCCCGACTCCCGTTTTCGCGGAGAGGGGCGCTACGGGGGCTTGGCCATACGGTCCGGAAAACGCGCCGGAGTCCCATCGGGATGGCAAATCAATTTTATTAATGGCCCAAACATGAGGCTTGGGCAAGCAGGCTTCCATCACCTGGCGGTCTTCGGGAGTCGATGGCGCAGAGCCATCAAAGACTCCGATCACCCAATCCGCCTGCGCCACCGCTTGCCGGGTTCGCTCCATTCCCAGGCGTTCCGCCAGGTCGCTAGAACCGGATCTCAGGCCGGCGGTGTCCGTCAACACAACCGGGATACCGTCCCAATCGACGGATTCTTCCAGCGTGTCGCGCGTTGTTCCGGGGATGGGCGTGACGATGGCGCGTTCTTCGCGCAGCAAGGCGTTCAGGAGGCTTGATTTCCCAACGTTCGGGCGTCCAACGATCGCGATCCGCAAGCCCTCCCGAAGAATTTTTCCAAGTCGAGCGGAAGCGAGAATCTGATCGAGCGCGGCCTGGCTGCGGCCGCATTTCTTGAGGAATTCTTCGCGGCGAAGAAACGCATGGTCTTCATCCGAATGATCCAGACCCACCTCGATGTGGGCTAACAGGGGCAACAGGTCGTTGCGCAAGCTCCGGACTTCGGCGGCTAAGTGGCCTTGAAGCTGTGCCAGCGCCGCGGCCTGGGCCTGATCGGTTTTGGATCGGATCAAATCCGCCACCGCTTCGGCCTGGGTGAGGTCCATCTTCCCATGGAGGAAAGCGCGTTGGGTAAATTCACCGGGACCCGCCAGACGAGCGCCTTCTCGGAGGCAGAGGTTCAACACGGTTTGAAGAACAAACGGGCTGCCATGAGCGGAAATCTCCACCACGTCTTCTCCGGTGTAGCTGTGGGGGGTGCGGAAGATGGAGACAACGACTTCGTCAATCAGACCCTCACCCTTGCCCTCTCCCTCAGCAGGGAGAGGGTATGTTTGTCGGTTCCCCTCCCCCTGTTGAGGGGGAGGGGCTAGGGGGGAGGGATTCATTGCCGTAATAACTCCAAAATGGCACGTATGAGTCGGGACTTGATTCAGATCGTGCACTTTCTTTGATCGAAAGATTCGATTGGCTATGGAGATGGCGGTCGGACCACTTATTCGAATGACGCCCAATCCGGCCTCGCCCAGGGGAGTGGCGACGGCCGCAATGGTGTCTTGCAGCGACTCCATGACTTAGTGAACAACAGACGGGGTTGAGGATCCTGCGTCGGGAGCCGTCACGCGCTGGAACCCCCATTGAATGGCCATGGTAAGCAAATTATTGATCAGCCAGTAAAGGACCAGCCCGGACGGGAAACTATAGAACATGAACGTAAATATGATCGGCATGAAGTACATCATCTGTTTCTGGGTCGGGTCCGTGACTGCACCGGACATCCGTTGCTGGAAGAACATGGCTCCCCCCATGACCAAGGGCAGGATATTCACCGGAACGCCTGAGACGTGAAAGAGGGTGTCCGGGGCGGAGAGGTCTTTGACCCATAGAATCCAGGGCACTCCCCTGAGCTCGTAGGCATTGCGCAACGTCGTGAAGAGCGCCCAGAAAATCGGCAATTGGAGGAGCATCGGAAGACAGCCGCCGAAGGGATTCGTCCCTGATTTTTTGTAGAGGTTCATCATCTCCACGTTCAACCGTTTGGGATCCCCTTTGTACTGTTTGTTCAGGGCCGCGATTTGCGGCTGTATTCTTTTCATGGCCAGCATGGATTTGGATTGTTTGATCGTCAGCGGGAACATCAGGATCTGCAGCCCGATGGTCAGGATCACAATGGCCCAGCCGTAGTTCCCGGTCCAGTTTTGCAGCCGGTAGATGACGTTCAAGATCAATTTCCCGACCGAACTGAAGAAGCCGAAATCCACGCCTTCTTCCAGACTCTTCCCGTACTTTTTCAACTGCGTGTATCCCTTCGGCCCGGTGTAAAGCTGATAATGCCGGAAGACATCACTGTGCGGCGGGACCGTCAGGGATTCGCGAACCGCCACGCGAGTCTGGTCTTTTGTCCCGGTAACGGATAGTTCAGGACGACCGGTATCTTGAGGCAAGAAGGCAACCAGGAAATAGCGGTTGTCGATCCCGGCCCAGGAGCCAAACTCGGTATAGTCCCCCGGTTTCAACACATGGGTCTTCAGCTTGCCCATGGAAAGAGCGCGAATGAGGCCGCTGTTTTCTTTTTTCTCGGAGAGGGTTGTTCCCAGCCCCGGCCCCCATCCCCATTCCCAGTTCCGGACCTCCACGGGTTGTCCTGACCTGTTCTGAAAATGGAACGTCAGATCATGTAAATAGCCATTCGGCTTCAGCGTGAGGGTCTTCGTTAGAACGAGATTTTTGTCAACGGTTCCTGTCAGCGCGACGGTGTTGTTTTTTTGCGTGATCGCGAAGATCTTTTCCGAAAAACTGCCGGGGGGCAATGGCGGTGCCTCGGGCATGTTGACCAGGTCGACCTCATGTCCCTTGAGATTCAGCCGCCAGCCTTTGATCCTTCCGCCCATCGGTGACAAAACAACCTCGTTCTGTTGATCTCGGAAAAAGACATCATCGGACTGCCGGGCCTTGTTGTTGGACGGAGCCACCAGATCCGCTGGTTTTTGAGCGATCTCCGCGGTGGCTGACGTCTGCGCCGGAGGCGTCTGAAGCGGCGGCTGGGTAAACCGCGGCTGGACAAACACCGACCAGAAAAGAAGAAAAATTCCGGAGAGAACAACGGCTAATAGAAGATTTTTTTGCTCCATAAAAGTTCCTTTAAGTAAGTTAATGAACGGGGTCGTATCCCCCGGGGTGCCAGGGATGGCATTTCAGAATTCGAACAAGGGCGGCCCATAAACCATGGAACAGCCCCTTCAGTCGAAGGGCTTCCTGGGCGTACTCCGAGCAGGACGGATAAAAACGGCAACGATGAACCATTCCCGAAGTGACGAACTGATACCCACGGATCAGGGCGCGCGGGAAAACGGTTGTCAGGGATTGGAAAGAAGCTTGGATTTGCTCCATAACGCTAAGACCAGAGGTTCGATGGTTTGGTACCGAGGTTTCCCGCTCATTGGGAGGGCGGAAAAGACCATGTCTACGCCCGGCAACAGCTTGTCCTTATTCAGCCGGAACACTTCGCGCAAAAGACGCTTCAGCCGGTTGCGATCCACCGCTCGGCCGTAACGCTTGGGGATGGCCAAGCCCAGGCGAGGAGGAGTCTCTCCTTCGGGCAGGCGATGGGTCCACAAAATAAGACCAGAGGCGCTCACCCGACGGCCTTGCCGGATCACGCGTGTAAAATCTGCCTCGCGATGGAGGCGTTCATGCCAGCGAAACCGGTGATTCATAACGGCAGCGACACTATTTCGGCGTGAGGCTCCAGCGGCCTTTGGCGCGACGCTTGGCCAACACGCGGCGTCCTCCGGCCGTTTTCATCTTGGCGCGAAATCCGTGAACTTTGGCTCGATGGCGTACGTTGGGTTGATAAGTGCGTTTAGGCATAACGGCGCTATTATAGGATAAGTAGCCCTCTCGTTGCATTTATCGTCGGTGAAGAAGTACCATATCGTTTCAAAGATAGTCGACCGGATAGGCCAGACATTGACATGCAAGAGGAGGCTGTCATGAAAAAGAAAGTTAAAGCAAAAGCGAAGCCCGCAAAGAAAGCGTCTCGTACACGGAAAACCGCTAAGCGGCCGGTCAAAAAAGTCCTGAAGACCAAGAAAGCGAAAAAAGCCGCTCCGGCGAAGACGCCCGCTCCTCCCAGGGTGATTGCCCCGCCCAACAGCGTACTCCTTGGAATTGTTGAAGATTATTTTGCCAAGGTAGGGGTGATTGCGTTAACGTTGCAGAGTCCGGTATCGCTCGGCGATCGTATCCAGGTGCTTGGACATACCACCCATATTGAGCAGACCGTCGATTCCATGCAAATCGATCATCTGCCGGTCACGCAAGCCGGGCTGAAGGACGGTGTCGGCATTAAAGTCATCCAGCGGGCGCGTGCCGGCGATCACGTCTATTTGCTTCAGTAAAGGCTTGAAAAAAACCATCGTTGTTCTTGTTCTCTCCCTGGGGACGGTTCTGGCTCGGGCGCAGATCGGGCCGGAGCCTCAGCCTCTTTATGGGAAAATCATTGTTCTGGACCCCGGTCATGCGGTTCGAAATGAGGGGGGAGCTGTTATTAATCCGGGGTCTCGTGCCCGTCGGGGGGTCTACGAACGAGACGTGGTTCTGTCGGTCGCCGAAAAGGTGGCTGGGCTTCTGGAGACCCAGGGAGCCCGCGTTTATTTGACGCGCACGCCGGATAACCCCTGGCGATACAACCCCCGAAGGATGGGAGATAACCGCGCCCGCGCCATTTTTGCCAACGTGATGCGCGCCAATGCCTACGTGCGCATCCATTGCGATTGGAACCGGAGCCGATCGTTTAAGGGTTTTACGACCTTTTATTACCGGTGGGGAAGCCGTGATCTGGCGAAGGGACTTCGCCAGGAAATGGTAAAGAATCTACCGGATCATCACGATAATGGCATGCACCGGCGCAGTTTTGTCAGTATTACGGCGCGGATGCCCGCTGTTTTGTTGGAAATCGGTACCTTGTCTTACAAGCCGGAGGCCAAGGTGATGGGTACGGAGGCCTTTCAGGACAAAGTCGCACAGGCCGTGGCCAAAGGAATTTTGGATTACTTCCAGAAAGCGTGAGATGGTTTCCTACCCTAAAAAGTATGCGGTGATTGTGGTTGGCGCCGGGCACGCCGGATGTGAGGCGGCGCTGGCCAGCGCGCGCCTGGGTTTGCCTACCTTATTGATCACCATGAACCTCGACAGCATTGGCCAGATGTCCTGTAACCCGTCTATCGGCGGGTTGGCCAAAGGGCAGATGGTGCGGGAGCTTGACGCGCTGGGCGGCGAAATGGCCCGGAACACCGACCACGCGGGCCTGCAGTTCCGGATGCTGAACGCTGGGAAAGGCCCGGCTGTTCAATCGCCGCGTGCCCAGTGCGACAAAAAGCTTTATCAATTCACGATGAAGCATACCCTCGAGCGGCAAAAAAATCTCGATCTCAAACAAGGCGAGGCTGTTCGGATCCTTACGGAGCACGGCCGCGTTGCCGGGGTTCAAACAAAGACCGGAACCCTCTACCGCGCTCAGGCTGTTATCCTGACGTCCGGGACTTTCCTGCAGGGGCTCATGCATGTGGGACTGACACAGAATACCGGAGGCCGCGCCGGGGAGCATTCGGCACAGTTCCTCTCCGATTCCCTGCGCGAGCTCGGTTTTCAGGTCGGGCGGTTAAAAACAGGTACTCCTCCCAGGCTTAACGCCAGGACGATCGACTTTTCCGTCTGTGAAATTCAACCGGGAGACGATCCGCCGGTGCCCTTTTCTCATTTTACGGAGCGCCTGACGCAGCCTCAGAAGCCCTGCTGGATCACCTATACCAATGAAACGACACACCAGATTATCCGGGACAACCTGGATCGTTCGCCGCTCTATTCCGGCGTTATCCAATCCAAGGGCCCTCGCTACTGCCCGTCGATCGAGGATAAGGTTGTGAAATTCCCCGAGAAAACGCGTCATCACGTTTTTCTGGAGCCGGAAGGCTATCACACCGAGGAAATTTACGTCAACGGCATTTCCACCAGCCTTCCGGAAGACGTTCAGCTGGCCGTCGTCCGGTCGATTCCGGGACTCCAGAATGCCGAGATCATGCGCCCGGGATATGCGGTGGAGTACGATTATTGTCCCCCCACCCAGCTGCATCCCACACTGGAGACTAAAAAAGTTGAAAATCTTTATTTCGCCGGCCAGATCAATGGCACCACCGGATACGAAGAAGCCGCGGCTCAAGGGCTGATGGCAGGCCTGAACGCCGTGCTGAAGATCAAAGGAGAAGAGCCGTTGATCCTCAAGCGGGATGACGCCTACATCGGCGTGATGATTGATGATCTTGTCACCAAAGGGGTAGACGAACCGTACCGGATGTTTACCTCCCGCTCGGAATATCGTTTGATGCTGCGTACGGATAATGCCGATCTGCGGTTAATCGCCATCGGACGCCGCATGGGACTGATCGGGGAGTCTGTTTATGAGGCCTTTGAGCGGTACCGCCAGCTGGTGGATCAAAGCCTGAGCCATCTGGAACGCACGCGCGATTCAGATCCCCGTTTCTCATTGGCCAAACGGCTTCGTCAAGGCGAGTGTCTCCCGATGGACTGGCTTAACTTGGAAGTGGGCCCCACACATCGTCATCCTCCGCGGTCTCTGGCGGAGGATCCAGACATCTCCGGAATCGACTCTTTGGATTCCCCGCCAGTAGCTGCGGGGAATGACTTTATAGAAATATCCCCCTGGTCGTTGGAAAAGGTCCGCCAACAGGTTGAAATTCAGGTCAAGTACGAGGGTTACTTAAAACGCCAACAGTCGGAAATTAATCGTTTTGTCCGCATGGAACGCCGTCAAATTCCATCCAGCATCGATTATGACGGCATGACAGGACTTTTAACCGAAGCGCGTCAGAAGCTCAAGGCGGTTCGCCCGGCATCCGTGGGTCAGGCGAGCCGTATCCCGGGGGTGACGCCTTCCGATATCAGCCTGCTCCTGGTGCATCTCCAGCGTGCCCGAGCAGAATAAATTGCAGAGTGGTTCGACTACGCTCACCACTCTGAGTGAGCGAAGCAAATCGAAGAGGAGATTCTTATGGCCGACAAACCGTTAGTCGCTATTCTCATGGGCAGCAAATCCGACTGGGAGACTATGCAGCAGGCGGATGCCGTCTTGACGCAGTTTGACATCCCGCACGAGTGCCGCGTGCTTTCGGCGCACCGTACTCCGAAAGAAACAACCGAGTACGTTTCCGGCGCTGAATCGAGGGGGATGGCCGTGATCATCGCGGCGGCGGGTGGCGCCGCTCATTTAGCGGGAGTCGCCGCGGCGCATACCGTGCTTCCCGTTCTGGGAGTGCCGATGACCAGCGCCTTAAGCGGTTTGGATTCTCTTTTGTCGACGGTTCAGATGCCCGGAGGGATTCCCGTCGGAACGCTTGCTGTTGGAAAGCCCGGGGCGACGAATGCGGCGTTGCTGGCCATCGCGATTCTGGGTGTTCATCGGCCCGAACTTCGCGATAAACTGCGCCGTTACCGCGAAACACAAGCCGAAAAGATACGGAAGGAAACCCTCCCCTAATAATGGGAAGGCCGGACGTTAGACAATTGTTGGCTTTTTGAAGTAAACCGGTTCCTGGCCAATTTTCCATTTAATACCGCAGCCAATGCTGGGGATTTGGTCAGGGGACACCGTTTTATCGGAAAGGACAGCATTTATGGCAGCCCGAAGATCCCGGCCGGTCACCGGTCTTCTGTTGCCGGGGCGGCTGTCATCCAGTTGGCCCCGGTAAACAAGTCTTCGGCTGCTGTTGAATAGAAAAAAGTCCGGGGTACAGGCCGCGGTAAAGGCTCTGGCGACTGTTTGGCTTTCGTCATAGCAAAGCGGAAAGTTGAAGCCTTCGGTTTTGGCGAACTTCTTCAGGTTGTCGGGCGAATCATCAGGATAATTTTCAGCATCATTCGAACTAATCGCCAGAAGGCCGATGTCTTTGTCCATATAATCCCTGCCAATCCTGGCCAGTTCGCATTTGATGTGTTGGACATAAGGACAATGCTGGCAGATAAACATGACGAGAAGGGCCTTATTCGCCTTAAAGTTGTTCAGCGAAATGCGGTGCCCGCTAACGATATCCGGCAGATCAAATCCCGGCGCTGGAGTGCCAAGCGGTAACATCGTTGATGGAATCAGGGCCATGGAGAAATTCCTCCCGATCTTGTTTTTACTGTAATGTGCGGCGAAATCGCGAAATTCTTAGGACATATATAGTACAGGATGAGTCGACAGGATGTAAAGTATTTGTGAACGTACAAATTCAGCTTAATTTATAGAGTCGATTTTGTACAAGACAGTATACAAGGAGGATAATCATGCGACGGATCATTCCGGTTAGTCTTATTTTACTGGCCCTGACCCCATGGGTTCAGGCGGTGACTTTTACCATCGACCCCAGCCATTCGAGCGTCAGTTTCCGGGTCAAGCATGTGGTTGGCAAAGTGCTCGGTCATTTCGATCAGTTCAATGGCATCTTCAACTACGACCCCGCTAATCTCAAGACCGGCAGCGCTCAGGCGACGATCCAAATCGGCAGCATTAGCACCGGTATAGGGAAGCGGGACAACCACCTCCGTTCCCCTGACTTCCTGGAGGTCCAGAAATTCCCTGTCATGACCTTCAAAAGTACCGGTATAACGGATGTCAACGGCAGCCACGCCAAGCTCCATGGTGATCTGATGATCCATGGCGTGACGCGCCCCGTCATTCTGGATCTGGATGTGGCGGGTATGGCCAAAGACCCCATGGGACCGGGCCAGCGGGCCGGTGCGACCGCTACCACGCGCATTGACCGCCGGGACTTTGGCGTCGGCCCCACGACCGGGCCGATCGCCTCCATGGTTGGGAATGATGTGGAAATTACAATCGAAGTCGAAGGGGCGAGCCAATAAGAAAGGAGTTACCGCCGTTTGGCGGTGTTAACGCCCAGAAGCTTGTTGATATAGCAAAAGCCGAACCAGGCGGTAACCAGACAGAGCGCCGCCACGACCAGGGCCGATACCCTGGAAATCGGCGATGAGAGAAAGAACAGACCCAGCGCGGTTAAAATAATCCCCACCAACACTCGAACAACGCGATCAATTCCTCCGACGTTACAGTCCATAGTGATCTCCTTGGTCCCTGAGTGGCGACGTGAACGCATCCAAAAAACGGAAAAGCGCGGCATGAAGCGGAGGAGCATAAGCCGGTGCTCGGTCCACCATTTCCCGAGAATTCTGGACGAAAGCCCCTTCTGTTAACTCCGCCGCCCCGTGCTGAACCCACGATTCGATCTCCGGCCGCCCGACTTCGATATGAAACTGCAGGCCAACCACTTGCCGGCCGATTCCAAAAGCCTGGTTCTCGCAGGCCCGGCTGCGCGCCAAATGTTGCGCTCCCTTGGGAAGGTCAAAGGTTTCTCCATGCCAGTGGAAAACCGTCGCCCTCTGCGGCAGAACATTTAATGGATGTTGCCGGACATTGGGGGGATTGAGTTCAATCGGAAACCAGCCGATCTCTTTTTCCCGGTTGGGGTAAACGTTGGCGTCCAGCGCGCTGGCAATCAATTGCGCGCCAAGGCATATTCCGAATACCTTTTTCCCCCCTTCAATCGCTTGAGCGATGAATTCTTTTTCTTTTTTCATCCAATCCAGCCGGCGATCATCATTGGCGCTCATGGGGCCGCCCATGATGATCAGGGCGTCCACTTCGTCAAGTGGCGGGAGAGGGTCGTTGGCAAAGAGGCGCGTTGTCCCGGTCGAATGGCGCCGGTCCTGGGCCCAATCATGAATTTTAGCCGGTCCTTCAAAGGGAACGTGGGTGAAATAATGGATTCTCATGCCTCACCGTTGGGAACATTCGTTGCCGCGTTCAGCGCAAAGACAAAATAACCCAAAGATAGAAAGAACATCAGTAGGCCGTTGGAATTAACCCCTCCCAAAGTGTCAACCAAGAAAGTCTGAATCATCAGTGCCGGAGAAAGGGACACCAGGGCGATATTCAGCACGGAAAGGAAATCGAGTGATTTCCCCATCTGGCGAACCATAAAGCGTCCGGCTAAAGCCAGCAGCGCCGCCTGCAAAAGCCTCACCCCGAATTCCATGACGAAAAGAATGGGGTAGAAAAATACAGGAGACCATTTTTTGATCAGATTGATCCACTCGACCATGTGATCCCGATCGATGGTTTGGTCTTCGATATTGGACAGGGAGAAAACGCGCGTCTTTCCGGGAGACATCCGGAGGAGTACTTCTTTCTGAGTGACAAGAATGGTTGCCGTTGTTTGAGAAAGTGACGCGGTTTTCCCCGTCGGGTCAATCAGGATCCAATTCGCCGTGTCTCCCCCGAAACGGATTTCGTAGGGCTTGGATTCCGGGGTGCGTATTTCGCCTTTCAGGAGGGTGATTTGAGGGAGTTGCCGGCTGAACTCTGATTGAATGGTTTCAAGCCTTTCATTAAATGTTCGGTGGAATTGAAGGAAAACCGGTAACGTAATGAGAACAACCAATAGGACCAGATAGGCCAGCCCTCGCGCCCGCCAGATCCGGCCGACCGATCGATAGAGGTCTTTCGAATAAAAGGAAAGCCACAAAACTTCCGGTAAATAATATTTTTTCACGACTCATTTCCTCCATGGCTATCTTACAAAACGTCTTTGGAATGTGTCGTTGTCGCCGGGCACGCTTACAAGTACAATCCAGTAGTCCATTCTTATGCGAGCGATTGTTTTGGAACGTTTTGATCCCCCCTCTCTTCAGGTCAGGAGACTTCCCCTCCCGGTTCTCCATCGTGGACAGGTTCTCGTTAAAATAGCGGCGGCTCCTATTAATCCCTCGGATTTGATTTTCCTGCGCAACCAGTATGGGATTCAAAAACCGCTGCCGGTTGTCCCGGGGTTTGAGGGAAGCGGCACCGTTGTGGCGGCCAAGGGCGGGTTCTATACGCATTGGCTTGTGGGGCGGCGTGTGGCCTGTCGTGCGCCCGAGGACGGGAATGGTACGTGGGCCGAGTACATGGCCTGCCAAGCCGACCGATGCATCCCGCTCAAATCCTTTGTAGCCCTTGAAGAAGGCGCTACCCTGGTTGTGAATCCTATGACGGCCTGGTGTTTGCTGGACCGTATCCGCCGCGAGCGCCATCGCGCATTTATCCAAAGCGCGGCGGCCAGCGCGTTGGGCCGCATGATTTCGCGCCTGAGCCGTCGTTATGGTTTGAAGAGCATCCATATTGTCCGGCGGCGTGAGCAGGCGGATCTTCTGAGGCGGGAAGGCGCGGCCTGCGTTTTGGATTCCAGTGAGCCGGGATTTGAAGAGTCACTGCACCGGATCTGCCGGGAGGTAGGTGCGACCATCGCCCTGGATGCGGTGGGCGGAGAATTGACTGCTCAGATGGCGCGCAGCCTTCCGCGTTGCTCAAAAGTCGTGGTGTATGGCGTTCTCTCCGGAGAAGCCTGTCAGATCAACCCGAGCGATCTGATCTTTTCCGGTAAGCAACTGACCGGCTTCTGGCTTTCAGAAGCCATCAAGCGGATGGGATGGTTTGCGCGCCTGGGGATGATAATGGATGTTCAGCGCCTTCTGAAGAAGGAACTACGCACCGATGTGCAGGCCCGTTTTCCCCTCGAAAAAATCCAGGAAGCCATCGACTTCTACAAAAAGAACCGAACCCGTGGAAAAGTGTTGCTGGTGCCCTGATTAGCGAGTCGACACCAAGCGCCTCTGAGAAAAGGCCTTGCAATATGGAAGAAGTAATTCCATAATGAGACGCAATATGGAAACATTGATTCGTTTTCTCCAGCCGCCCCAGAAGAGTTTTTTCCTTATGGGACCTCGTGGAACAGGAAAATCCACTTGGGCTCAAACGGTCTTTGAGGACAGCGTGCGGATTGACCTGCTCGATCCTGAGACTTTTCGAAGTTATCATGCCAAGCCGGAACGCTTGAAAGAGGTGGTGTACGGTTCCCCTTCCAGGAAAACGATCATCGTTGATGAGATCCAAAAGATTCCAGCGCTTTTGCCGGTGGTACATGCGTTGATTGAAGAAAAACAAGGGCGGCAGTTTGTGTTAACGGGGTCCAGCGCGCGCAAATTGAAACGCACGGGAGCAGATCTTTTGGCTGGACGCGCACTTCTTCAAACCTTGCACCCTTTTCTGGCGGCTGAGTTAGGCAAACGGTTTGATTTTGAGCGAGCTCTGCAGCAAGGGCTTCTGCCGCTTGTCTGGTTTGCCTCGCAGCCAGAGGAAACGCTCAAGGCGTATGCGGCGCTGTATCTGCGAGAGGAAGTTCAAATGGAGGGGCTCGTCCGGAATATCGGCCATTTTTCCCGCTTTCTGGAAGCCATCAGCTTTTCGCACGCCTCTGTTCTGAGCGTCAGCAACGTGGCCCGTGAATGCGAAGTGGAACGTAAAGTCGTGGAGGGATATGTCGGGATTCTGGAAGATCTTTTACTCGCTTTTCGTCTCCCGGTTTTTACCAAAAGGGCGAAACGGGAAATGTCGACGCACCCTAAGTTTTATTTTTTTGACGCAGGGGTCTTTCGGTCGCTTCGGCCTAAAGGACCCCTCGACTCGCCGCACGAGATTGACGGTCATGCCTTGGAGGGGTTGGTCGCTCAGCACTTGCGCTCATGGATCGCTTATAGACATGAAGACACCACCCTCTCGTTTTGGCGGACGCGCTCCGGCGCAGAGATTGATTTTGTTCTCTATGGCCCGCACGGGTTTTGGGGAATCGAGGTCAAAAATAGTTCACGGGTGCGTGATGAAGATCTTCGGGGGCTGAAAGCCTTTGGGGAGGAGTATCCGGAAGCCAAAACGCTTTTCCTGTATCGAGGCAAGGAACGTTTAAAGAAAGGAGCCATTCTCTGCGTTCCCTGCGAGGAGTTCCTTCGTCAGCTCAATCCACAAAAAACCTTGGACGGCGGGCTATAGCCGGACACGTGGAGCTTTCCCCCTCTAGCGGGCCGCCGCAAGCTCCTTCAGGGTCATGGATTGGCCGGGTTTCATGACGACGATGCTCGTTGGGATTCCGCGGCGTTTCATCTCCGTGGCGAGTTGTTCGGGTGTTCCTTTGAGAGCGGAGAAAGTCCCATAATGAATCGGCACGATCGTACGGACCGCGAGCATTCGCGTGGCAACGGCTGCTTCGGATGGCCCCATCGTATAAACTCCCCCCACCGGCAGAAGCGCAATTTCCGGATGATAGAGCTCGCTGATGAGCGCCATGTCTGAAAAGACCCCGGTGTCTCCGGCATCATAAAAGGTCCGGCCGCCCTCTTCGGCGATCACAAAGCCAAGAGGCGCACCGCCATAAATGATTGTCCCCCCCTCCATGTATCCGGAAGAATGAACAGCCGGAACAGCCGTAATCGTCACGTCGGCGATGCATTGGCTGCCCGACGGATCAATCGGAAGAACATTTTTTATGCCGTGCATTCTGGCGATGTCGGTTAATTCGTTGGAGGCGATAATCGGCGCGTTGAACTTCTTGGCCAGATCGAACGCTTCTCCGACATGATCGGCGTGAGCATGGGTCAGGAGAATCCCATCGACATGGTCCAGCTGGATATTTTTCGGCGCCTGAGGATTCGCCAACCAGGGATCGATGAGAAAAACATTCCCGCGCCGCGTCGTCAATTGAAAGGCCGAATGGCCTAGCCACCGCAGAGAGGACTCGGGAACAAAGGCGGGGCTCGTCGGTGTTCCCGAAAAAATGACACAGAGTCCGGCGATAAACGTCACGCGTTGAAGTTGTCGCATGGGGGGCTCCTCAAAATAGAGATGCGGCCTTTTCTTGTAAGATCATTGTATTTCCTATAGTGCTACAAGCCAACCGGAAAACTATAATTTGGATCGCCGTTCTTCTGGCTCCGGTGAAGAAGCCTTCTGCCGAGCGACACTCTTCGGCGATGCCTGCCGTCGCGTCTCCGATGGCCGGCAAACCAGAGGAAGACTCCGGGAGGTCGCCTCAGGCGACCGAACGGTGCCGGCCAGTGCTCTCGTCGCCGCTCCGGCGCGCCAACGGTGAGGAACGAAGAATTCTATAAGTAGAATCTATTATGAGCGACTCTCTGCTAGCGGATATTTCCCCGTCTCAACTTGCACTTTTGAAAAAATATTCAGAGGCCATTGAGCAATCGCCCTCTTGGTTTGGGATGACCGCGGCCAATGAGCGGTCGCGTTTTTGGAAGCGCCATGTACTGGACGCTTTGGCCATGGTGGAGGCATTGCCTCCTGAATGGAGGGGGGAACACTGGAAAGTCGCGGATGCGGGAACCGGGAATGGTGTTCCAGGGCTACCCATTGCGATAGTAATTCCGAAGTGGGACATGCATCTAATTGATTCAGATAACAAAAAAGTTGGATTTCTAGAGCAGTTCAGTAATTCGTATTCAATAAAATCAATTTCGTATATATCTGAAAGATTAGAAGTATTTTGCCATACGGGTTCACGGGAGACATTCAACCTCGTATTCGCACGTGCTCTCAGCAAACTGAGATCAGCAATTGAACTGACAGCACCTTTAGTGAAAGTGGGGGGGAGATTAATTGTTTCACATGGAACATCATGGCCGGAAGAACTGGAGGTGGCGAAAAAAGCCATGAGAGCTTTAGGAGTAGAATTTGAACGAACAATTCAATACGGAACTGATAAAAATTTGGTAATTCTCGTTTTTAGTAAGAAAGACAGCACGCCATCGCAATATCCAAGGCGAACCGGCGTTCCATCAAAGAAGCCTTTATGATTCCTTTAAGGGATAATGCCCCATCCAAAAAATTCCCTGCCATTAACTGGCTCATCATCCTGGCTAATGCTTATTGTTTTTACCGTGAGCTTACGGCTGGAAGCCCTTCGGCGCTCAAGCATATAATTGATCGTTGGGCAGTTGTTCCTCCACTCCTTTTTCACCATGGTGAATGGTATAGGCTTTTGACGGCAACTTTTCTGCATGGGGGATGGCTACATATCGCTTCCAATATGCTGTTCCTGTATATTTTCGGGGATGCCATTGAGGATAAAATAGGACATTTGAAATATCTGTTCTTTTATCTGTTCGCCGGAGTTGTAGCGAATTTTGCTCAAGCCTTCATGACCCCTAGCGCAAATATCCCAATGCTTGGAGCTTCTGGAGCCATCGCCGGAGTTCTTGGAGCTTACTTCTTTTTCTATCCTTATGCGCGCATTCTCACATTGATACCGATTTTATTTTTTATTACAATTCGAGAGGTGCCTGCATTTATCTTCCTCGGAATTTGGTTTTTCCTCCAGACCTTTAATGGCGCGATGGCGCTTTCAACTCAACTTATAACGAATCACTCTATTGGGGGAATTGCCTGGTGGGCGCATGCGGGCGGGTTTATGTATGGGATACTGCTGGCCCCTATGTTAGGGAGCCGAACAAGTAAATATCGCTGAGATGTTTCACGCGAAACAATGAAGATCCTCGCAATCGCAAATCAAAAGGGTGGAGTCGCCAAGACAACGACAGCGGTTAACCTGGCTGCCTTCCTTGGACACATGGGGAAGCAAGTCCTTCTCATCGATTTGGATCCTCAGGCTAACGCAACGTCAGGCCTTGGCATCGATAGGGATAAGGTTGAGAAAAGTATTTACAACGTCCTCATCGGTCAGGAATCCTTGGAATCCATCATTATCGAATCACCTACTTCCGGAGTGTCTGTTGCCGTTTCGACACTCGGGCTTGTCGGGGCCGAAGTTGAGCTCGTAAACACAGACCGCCGTGAGTTCAGATTAGCGGATGCAATTAATCAGAACGCATCTAGAAATAGATATGATTTAGTAATTATTGATACGCCTCCGTCGCTTGGTTTGCTGACCTTAAATGCTATGACAGCGGCTGACAGCGTCCTGATCCCGATGCAATGCGAGTACTACGCGCTGGAGGGACTGGCCCAGCTTTACAAGACCATTCAGCTGGTCCGGAAGAAGACGAATCCATCTTTGGCCATCGAAGGGCTACTTTTTGCGATGGTCGACATGCGCTCGAATTTGACTGTGCAGGTCATGGAAGAGGTCAAGAAATTTCTGAAGGACAAAGTTTATGAGACGGTCATCCCGCGGAACATCCGCCTGGCTGAAGCGCCGGGATTCGGGAAACCGATTCTCTCCTATGACCGGTCGTCGAAAGGCGCCGATGCTTATGAACGCCTGGCCAAAGAGTTTTTGGCGCGAAGCGCCCCGGCGCAGGTTTCGGAGGCGCCGGCACCCGCAGAATCCATTTCTCAACCTCAGGAGGTCGCCACACCATGAGATCCGCTCTCGGTAAAGGACTTGATGCGCTTATTTCCGAAGACACCGCCGCCAGCGTTGCCGCTGCGCTGCCCAAGCCCTCCGGGCCTGTCACGATCGCGATCGACAGAGTTCGTCCCAACGCGAAACAGCCGAGGCACACTTTTTCGTCGGACTCTTTGAACGAACTGAGCGCTTCCATTCAAGAGCGCGGCGTCCTTCAGCCCATCCTGGTGGCGCCGCTTCCGGATGGGAGTTATGAAATCATTGCCGGCGAGCGCCGCTGGCGAGCGGCTCAGAAGGCGGGACTGTCCGAAATCCCGGTGATTCTTCGAGGGGGAACGGAAACCGAGCGCTTTGAGATGGCTTTGATTGAAAATATCCAGCGCGAAGACCTCAACCCCATTGAACTGGCTTTAGGCTACCGGCGGCTGCAGGAAGAGTTCGGATTAACGCAGGAAGCCATCGCCAAAGCCGTGGGCAAAGACCGCGCGGTGGTGGCCAACACGCTTCGGCTTCTGAATCTTTCCGACGAAATTCAGCAGGTGCTTCAGGAGGGGAAAATCTCGGCCGGGCACGGCCGCGCGTTGGTCGCTCTGGAGGATATCGCGGCCCGTCAGGAACTTTTTCAGCGCATCATTTCAGAGGCGCTTCCGGTGCGCATCGTCGAGCAGGTGGTTCGCGTCAAAAAGCAAACACCCGCCTCCAAACAGAAACGGTCATCCGATGAGACGGCCAGACCTGTGGAAATCCGCGCGATTGAAGAAGAGCTTCAGCGCCTCTTCGGCCGCAAAGTGCATCTCCATGGGGATGCTTCTCATAAGGGATGGATTAAGTTAGAATTTTATTCACTCGATGATTTTGACGCGCTCATCGCCCTGCTTCGGAAAACGACCTCTTAACAACGTAGGGGTCGCCGGCTGGCGACCCTGTCATCGGCGGGCGCACAGCGGTGCGCCCCTACAATTCTTATTATCTTGTTGTTTATTTATTGCTTCGTTCATCTTCGCGCAAACGCCTGATTATCCCGTCACCGTTCTGAAGGTTCCCAATCCGAATGACTACACCCTTTTCGCTAACAGCGGCTGGGACGGCAATTGGTATGTCGGCTACAACACCTGTTGGATTAAGAAACTGCCGCCGGTCCCGTCCGGCCGGTACGTCCGAGCGTATGTCGGAGCCAGGCTGGGGCGGATGAAACTTTCGCCGGCCGGGAAAAAGCCATGGGAGCAGCAATCGCTTCCCGGGGAAATCTTTATGGCCATCAGCTCGACCGCCGCTTGGACTAAAAACCAGTATGTTCGCCTGACCGGGACCGAAGACATCCCTTCCGAAGGTGATCCGGAGAGCGCGATCGTTACCGCCGGGGAATCCCAGTGGTTCTGGGCGGAAGTACCGCTTAATCAGGTGAACCAGGCCGGAGAGAATTTTCTGGCGCTCTGGTCTCCGACGCCAGGATTTCTGTCCATCTCGTCGAGCCCGGTTTTGGCGGCGGCCTGGGGCGGGCGTGATATCGACAGCTGGGTGGATCATGCCGTGAAGGGGGAACCGTCGCATGGTCCTGGGAAGGCTTTGGCCACAGGTGTTTCGTATTTTCAGCCAGCGTTGGCGCTCAAACTCATTCCTGCTGGTGCGGCTCATCCGGTAAAGGTTCGGATGGTTTCGTGGCAGAATGGGACCGCTGACCATCCTTTCCCGATTGTCACCGCGGCGGTGGAGGGGGATTCGATCGAACGTGCCTGGGTCGAATTTTCCGTTGATCAGAAGAAATGGACAAAAATTGATCGGCCGTTATGGAAAGCGCCTTTTACTTTTTCGCTCAACCCGACGTCTCTGCCGAAAACCCGCCTGGCCTTGCGCGTGAAGGCCGCCAACATCTGGGAAGAAACAGACACCAGCACGCCTTTCCTCGTCGATGTTTCTAATAATCCCGAGACAAAACACTAATGAACCAGTAGTTATGCCGCCTGCCTCAGCAGCGTCTCGTTGATGACGGTCTGATAGCCGATGCCTCGCCGTTTCGCTTCAGCCCGAGCCCAAGCCAGAGCACCCGGATGTAGTTTGATGAATGTCGGCACGTACCGCTCCGCAGGAGCCTTGTGCAGGGGCCCGCGTCTGGGCGGGGGGTGCCCGAACGTTCGAATATACGCTGTTTTGAAGCGGGCGCGGTCTTGCGGCGACGAACGCCGGGCGCGCTTAAAATCTTCCGCCGTCCATTCCGGGATGTCGCTAAAATCAATCTTTTTCCTTTTGGACTGCCGCATACAATCTCCTTTCCTGGCGACTGGCAAAACGTACGCTGATCAAACGGATGTTGTCCCCTCGCAGAGTGTAGGCGACTGCCAGAATGCCGCGTTCGGAGCGTCCCATCACGTGCCGGCGGCGCTCCTCTTTGGAATGCGCCTGATCTTCCCGATAAAGAGCCCGGGGATCTCCGAAGACAACGGCCGCCTCCCGAAAAGAAACATTGTGTTTGGCGAGATTCAACGCCGCCTTGGCGTCATCCCACTCAAACCGCATAACCTAGTATATACCGTGTTATCATAAAAATCAACAGACCTCCTGTCTATTAGAGGGGATTCCGGACAAAATATTCGTTATGGTGGGGAGCGGGTTCTTAGTGGGAGGTAATCTCGAGCGTGCCTTCGTAGGGGACCCAATCCGTCCGGCCGCTTTCCGCGTCAATAGTGACACCAAACTCCGCGGTGCTCACGCGGCAAGTGTTGGTTGGGGTTTCAAACGCCGGGCGGGCTTCCGCCTCTTCCGGTTGCGTCAGGGTCGTGACGTGAAAGGTGCCTTTTTGAAGTTGAATGGAAAGCCGGTTTCCTTTTTTGGAATTTGACAGTCGGCTGTTCGGTTCCAGCACCACCCGATAATCCCCGCGCATAAATCCCCAGGCCATGCCGTTATCCCCTGTTGCCAGGCGCTCATTGGGCGCGAGTTCCGCGCCGATCACCGCCTTCCGGGCGATCCCGTCGGGTCTGAGGATGAATACCTCTCCTTCCACCAACGCCAGCCGGACCCATTTCCCGTAGATCAGCGGACGGGTATCGAGGGGGATATCCCGCGACCACCCGCGTTTGCTCAGGTCTTTCTTGTCTGTTGCCATGGCGGAGAGATCGATTTTCCCGGAGCCCAGTACCAGATGCGTTCGATTGGCTTCGTCGAGCGATAAATTAAATGTTGTCCCGCGCACGATCGCGATGGCCGATGTGGTATGGTATTCCACCAGTCGAAGAACATTCTTGACCGCGCTCGGACGATGGTCCACATGGATACTGCCGAAGATTAACTCGTACGTGGTTTCCGAAGCGCTTTGTTTCTTGAGTTGAAAGGAACTGTTCGGAACCATCAAAATATGGCCGCCATCCTCGAAAATCAGCAGAACGCGCCCGTCCGGCCCGGTCCGTAGCACTTCTCCGGGGAGCACCGGGGTGGTTTTGCTGATCGGGCTCCAGCGGGAACCGGTTTGTTTCTCGACCAGGCCGCTCATTTCGTAAGGAATTCCGAGAAAGTCTCCCTGAATGGCGCGCTCGGAGAGGCGCAGGCGTTCTTTGGTTCTGGAAAGCGCTTCCTTGTCCTTGGCCAGAGTCTCCGCCAGGCCTTTGTCGGTGGTCCGGTCTTTCGGCAGGGTTAACGTTGAGCGCAAATCATGGATCTGATCCAGGTGAGCCTGCAGAGCTTCTGTATCGTGTTCGGCCGCACGGTGTTCGAACGCTTGTTGTTCTCGAAAGGTCTTGAAAATCTGCTGGATATCCGGAAATTCATCCGCTTGGCACCACGCCGCGCTGAGAACGAAAGCAACCCCGAAGGAAAAAATGCGCTTCATGCTGTTATTGTAATAACTCGAAGATCCCTTGTGCCGGTTGCTTTCGATATAGTTGCGACAAGGGCACGGCAACTGACGGCAGTGCCCCAGCCAGGGATGATGATGCGCACGGTGATGCCCGCAAATGCAGAAGTTAACCATAAGTCAATAATATCATTAGACTTATGGATTATGTCCCATCACGTGATGCCAGTTTAGAATCTCTTTCATAGTGTTACAGGACATTTATCGGTTTGTGAGCCAGCGGGTGAAGGAGGAGCGGCTCCGCGCCGGGTTGACCCTTGAGCGGTTGGCCGAGGCATCGGACATTTCTCCATCTTTTTTGGCTTACATTGAGAAAGGCCGAAAAAAACCAAGCCTGCAAACTTTATGGAAGATTTCCCAGGCCCTTGATCTGTCTTTGGGGCGGTTGCTCGATTTGCCGTCGAAAACACCCGCCCCGGCCCGCTCCGCCTCCAAACAATTTGATTTTCTTCTGCGCGACAAATCCACCCCGCAGAAAAAAAAGCTCCTCCGCGCGCTGCATACCCTACTGAAGCATTCCGGCTAGAACTTCTTTCGAAACAAGATCCCCTGCCGGGTTTCCCGGGCAGGGGATTCAAGAACATTGTCATCCCCGAGGGGGATGACGACTGTATAGTTATCGTAGTAACTTGGGCATCCCTTCAAAACAGTCGCCTCGCCCCTTCGAGTACTTCCTCCTCGGGAAATGAATATTTTGTCGACATCTTCATCTAAGTGTTGAAGGTCAAGAATGAACAGGAGGTTAATTTCGATGATTGTGATTAGAGCCTTGGAGAATGGAATGTGGGTAATCGATGTGACGGTTCGGAAAAGCCGGACCCAATTCATCCGAAGGGGGAAAGTATGTCGCGTTTAAAGAGTAATAGAGGGCAGGGATTGGTGGAATACGTGCTGGTTCTCGTTCTGATGGCGTTGTTAGCCATTGGGTCGCTGAAGTTTCTGGGGCAGAAAACGCACAACGCCTTTGCTCAAGCCGGTCAAGCACTGAATACCCAGATGGATTACAGCAAAAGCATGGCGCAGGAAAAAGGAGAAGTCGGTGACTAATCGTCCACGACGCCGGGTTCTGCGGTGGGCATCGATGGTCGTATGGCTGATCGTACAGGGCAAGATCACCTTCGCGCGTCAAGAGGCCATTGCTCAGGCGGCTTCGAAACCCTTGATTCAAATAGGGGTTGAGGTGGTGGAAGTCGATGAGCAAAAAACCCATAAGCTGGGGATCCAATGGTTGAGTCAGCTGCATGTTGAAGAGGCGAGCGTGCCGAGCCTGTTATCGGTCGGCACGCTCACGCGAGGCAAGGTATTTGCTGATTTACAGATGATGTTTGAGCACGGCACAGCTGATTTGCTGGCCAATCCAAAGCTCGTCACGCGTGACGGTACCACCGCCACATTCCATTCAGGAGGCGAACTGCCTTATGCTGTTTCTGGATCGCTGGGAACTTCTACTGTGGAATTCAAACCCTACGGGGTTGATTTAAAGATTGCTCCGCATCTGGACGAAAGTGGCCGGATCGCTTTGTCCATTCATGCCGAGGTCAGCAGCCCGGACAATCAAAACAGCGTGACCTTATCAGGAAATGTCGTTCCGGGGATCCGCTCCCGGCAGGTGTCTTCGCAGATCACGCTGGAGCAAGGGGCAACCTTGACTTTGGCCGGGCTGATCCAGACGGATAAGGAATCGACCCGAAAAGGGATTCCGGGCCTCATGCATATCCCGCTTTTGGGATACCTCTTCAGCTGCAAGGTGGATACCTATCGGCGCACGTCGATTGTGGTGTTTGTCACGCCTACCGTTCTGCAAGAGGGTCAATTTCACACCGCTCCCGTGGCTCCGTTGCCGGTGGAGGCGGGGGAAGCAGGAAATTTATGAAATTTATGAAACCCGGACATTCTCTTAACGGAAAAAGAGGACAGAGTCTTATTGAGATGGCCCTATTGTTGCCGGTCGTATTTTTAACTTTTGTACTGATGTTGCAGCTTCTCTGGTTGATTCGCGTTAAACTGGTCTTTCAACTCTCCGCTTCGCAACTCGCTCACACCGTGGCGGTCGGGCGTTATGTTCAAGCTAAAGCCATTGCTGAACTGGCGTGGCAATTCCGTAACGAAATCCGACAGACACAGGGGATTCCGAGTACTCCGAAGCTGACAATCTTCAGGATGGGTCGACTGCCTTCTTATCCATTCCCCAGTGTCGGTTCCTGGTCAGGGGAAGGAAAGATTGCCTCCGTAAACCTTTCCTTCCATGTATTCCCAAAATGGTTTCTGAGGAGTGGCCTGCCTTCCCCGAAAGTGATTGGGTACGCTGAACTCCCTTTTGAGCCGGAGATCCCCGTCTATGAAGAGTGAACGCGGGCAGATTTTATTGCCGGGGCTGGCGGTTTTCCTGACCCTGCTTTCGTTATTTTTTGCGCTGATTGTTTACGCCAGGAAAACGCTCATGCAAGCGCGTCTAGCGATGGCTGCTGAAGCAACAGCCCTGAGCGCCGCCCGAGCCCAAGCAGAGATGTTGAACAAGTTTTCATCATATAACGATGGGCTAAATTTAATTGTTTTCCCGAAATACAAAAATTATGCTGCACCTCAAATCGCGGCAAAGAATAGTTTGATCACAGGCAGTTACGTGCAATACTACCGACAACTCCCTCAATTCAATAGCTTCCCCAAAAAGGTTGGGAGATGGGTCGCCAAACAGAACGGATGCGATCAGCCGGCCAGAACATTGCCGGTCATGTCCCACCTGCAGTTGCAGGATCTCGAAGTGATCTGGCTGGATAAATATATACCGGTCAATCTGAAACCGGAAACAGTGGAACATGTCTATTACGCGCGTTTGTGGGGTGTTGGGAAACGCAAGGCTCAACCTCCGCATCAAACCCATTGGATGGTTTCAAAAAACGGGCAGAAAGCGACCGCCAGCGCGCGCGTTTATCTGGATGCCGCTTGTCGGGGCAGCCTGTGTAACGGTGGTTTCCCAAGCGTGGATGACCAGAAGTGGTGGGAAGATGCACAACTCCAGTCTTTTTTCCCGCAATTCAACGGTCTGCTGCTCGAAAAAACTCCACTTTATGTCAAAAAACTGCTCGCGTTATCGTAGGAGAGGGCAAAATGGTCAAGCGCTCGTTGAATGGGCGCTTCTGCTGTGGCTGTTTCTGGCGCTTTTTTCAGCGATTTATGGTTTCAGCCAGTGGTTTGCGATCCGAATGCAGCTCATCCAGGCGGCAAAAGAAGGAGCCCGGCTTTACAGCTCCGGACGTATTGAGATCCCGCAAGTCAAACGGCTTGTTCAGCGGGCGTTGTTAAGGGGGTCGCCTCCTTTGCGCGTTCCCTTACAGGATATTCGTGTGGGATCCAGTCGTGACAGCCAGGAAAAGTTCATGCAATTGGACAAAGTCATCATTCGTTACAAACCCAAACAGATTTGGCTGAAAGTTCTGCGTTCGACAATGGAGGAATCATGCGTGATCAAACATGCGCCGCCTTATGGTTATCCCGGTGTTCTCGGCTATGGACCGCCGGTGCGTTGGGGAAAAATCCACACTTGATTCGGTGGATGCTTCTAGGGAGCATCGGGTTGGTCGGTGCTGTTGTGCTTTGGAAGTCGTGGGCTGGTGTCGACAATGCTGAACAGGAGTCGGCTGAAACTGTGCCGGTGATTGTTGCCGATCGGTTTCTGCCGGCGTATTCCCCGCTTAAAAATAAGGGCTTGGTCATTCGAAACTTCCCGGCCCATTTCGTTCCTCCAGGGGCTTTTCGATCCTTCTCTGAGTTGGCCGGCGAAAACGGCCAGCCTCGCTTCGCGAGTGTGGCCGGCCTCCCTGAGGGGCAACCCCTCACCAGAGCGTTGGTAATGGATTTAAGCCAGAACCGAGGTCTCTCTTCCATTCTGGGTCCCGGCCGCGTGGCTGTTTCCTTTGCAGCGGATCGTATACAGGGGGTCGGCGGTTGGATTCAGCCGGGGGATCACATCGCTATCTATAAGGTTTTTCATCACTCTGACGCTGCTCTCCAAGCCAAACGGGCGACTGAGCTTCTTTTTTCTGCGGCGGAAGTGGTGGCGGTGGATCATCACCGAGTGGGCGCTGTCGTTCCGGAAACAAAGGACGATGCTGCTGAAGGCGATATGAACATTATTACGGTGTCCATGAACCCGGTGCAGGCGGGCGCTTTGCTTGAAGCCCGCACGCAGGGATCTTTGACGGTGGCGCTGCGGGCGCTGGGGGATGATGCCCCTATAGAGGTGGGACATGAATAGAGTGATTACCGCCTGGTCTTTCCAGCCGGCGTCCGGGAAGACGACCTTGGTCCAGGCGGTCGCTGCCGAACTTTCCCGAAATTCCCCAGTATTGCTGATTCAAATTAGTTCCGATTCGAAAAAAGAACATGCACCCTCTCCCGCCCTTGCGGCGAGAGAAGGGGAAATTGCGTTCTGGGTCCGGACATTCAAACCATTGGGATCCCAGATGGTTCGGAACCATTTTCTTCAAGACGGGCGATCGCTGGCGGAACTGGAGTTGGCTGCTTTTCCTCCTTTGGAGTTGTGGAAGGATTTATTGGCCATGGTTCGAAACGCTTTTAGCTGGGTTTTTGTCGATAGCCCGGCCGGAACGGAAGCCGGCCATCTGGCCCTTTTGGATCAGTCTGATTTGTTGCTTTGGGTCGCGAAGCCGAACACGGATGTCGAGCATCAGTTGAGTGAGCGGTTGGACGCTTTAGCTTCGAAACATTATCCCATGGCTTTTTCACGTGTAGTATTGAACCGTCTTCCATTTCGTCGGTTGTCCGATTCTTTTTCCGCGCTGGCGGGCGTTCCCATTCTGGAGCGGATCCCGGAAGATAAGGGAGCGGATTTTCGCCAAAGGGTGCGTTGTCTGGCGATGCATCTTCAATCGGACAACCTTTATCTTCCGAAAGAAACGCCTTCAAATGATCCGCTGGTTGCCGACGCTGCTGTCCGGGAGTTGAAGGACCGTGTCCAGCCTCAGCTTTTGAAAGCGTTACAGCAAAAAATCGCGACTGAGAATAATGCCGCTGCTTCCGTTGAAATGGCCCAAAAGACCGTCGAATCCTGTCTGGCGGACGATGACACGATTTCTTCTTCGCGGCAGGAGAGGGGACAGATCTTTCAGCGCGTGATGGACGAAGTCCTTGGTTTGGGGCCGCTGGAGCCTTTGCTGAAAGACCCCGGGGTCTCTGAGGTGATGGTCAATGGACCGCAGAAAATATTTGTGGAGATAAAAGGCCGTCTCCATGAAACAGGCATCCGTTTTTCCGATGAAAAACAGCTGCGGATTATTATTGACCGCATTGTCGCACCCATCGGCCGGCGCGTGGATGAGAGCATGCCGTTGTGCGACGCGCGTCTGGCGGACGGGTCGCGAGTCAATATCATCCTGCCGCCCCTGGCGCTGGACGGTCCGACCATTACGATCCGGAAGTTTTCCGCACGGGCCTTGAGCCTGGATGATTTAACGGCTCTCGGCTCCCTGAGTCCGACGATGGCTGATTTCTTGAGCCGCAGCGTGGCCGGCCGGAAAAACGTGGTGGTCTCCGGAGGCACAGGCAGCGGCAAAACAACCCTGCTGAATGCTTTGTCCTCAGCCATACCGGACGATGAACGTATCGTGACCATCGAGGATGCGGCTGAGCTGCGGCTCCAGAAACCGCACGTGGTCCGTCTGGAAAGCCGTCCTCCAAACACGGAAGGAGAAGGTTCCATCCCGATCCGTCGCCTGGTGATCAATGCCCTGCGCATGCGGCCGGACCGCATCGTGGTTGGAGAATGCCGCGGCGGAGAGGCCCTCGACATGCTTCAGGCGATGAATACCGGTCATGACGGGTCTCTAACCACCGTGCACGCCAACTCGCCGCGCGATGCCCTGGGACGGCTGGAGACGCTGGTCCTGATGGCCGGGATGGACTTGCCCATCCGCGTGGTGCGAGAACAGATTCGCAGCGCGGTTCATCTAATTGTTCAGCAAGCGCGCTTAAGCGACGGTTCGCGGAAAATCGTTTCAATTACGGAAGTGACCGGCATGGAAGGGGATCGCCTGACGACACAGGAGCTTTTCCGTTTTCATCAGGATCGTTTTGAGACAACCGGCTTAGTGGCAACGTTCCTGCAGGAGATACGGCGATGACCCCGGTAAAATCGCTTTGGCTGGCCCGCGCGGTAGCTGGTGCTGGAGCAGCAGGCCTCATTCTGATGATTACCGGTTCGGCGGTGCTGGCCGGGACTTTTGGAATTCTGGGATATTGGGCGCCTTGGATTATGCGTCGTCAACAGAAACAACGGGATCGGCGTTTGCTCGCGCGGCAGCTGCGTTTAGCCTTGCAGACGTTGACGCACGCGTTGCAGGTCGGCGCCAGTTTTCAGCAGGCGTTGGAGCGTGCCGCACGGGAAGGTGAACCGCCTCTGGCCCTCCATTGGAGCGAACTGCTTCACTCCCTTCAGGTTGGAAAACCGCTAACGTCAGCGCTTCAAGAGTTGCCCTCGCGCGTTCCTATTCAGGAGATCCGCTGGTTTGTGGCGGCGGTCTGTATTACGCAGCAGACGGGCGGGTCGCTGGCCGAAGTCCTGGAGACTTTGGCGGCCACCCTTCAGGAACGTCAGACGCTCTTTGAGAAAGTGGCAGCCCTGACCGCTCAAGGTAAAGCGTCCGGTTATCTGTTAAGCGTTTTGCCATTCCTGTTGATGGCAGCGCTCTACCTGATGGCTCCGGAACTGATTGTTCCGGCGATGCATACGTTAGCCGGTCAGATCTTGGTCGCTGTTGTCGTCGGGCTGGTGACGGCGGGGAGCCTCATAATTCAGCGGATCGTAACGATCCATGTGGAGTGATATGGTTTTTTCGTTGGCGGGTCTGGATGTCTCTTTTCGCGAATGGAACCGGCGGCGCCGGCTTTTCCCGGCCATCGCATCAGCCTTGCCGGAAGCGATCGATCTTCTGGCGCTGGTGATGCGGGCCGGACTGGATTTTCAGGTGGCGCTGCAGCAGTATCTGATCTGGGGGCCTCCGGGTCCGTTGCGGGATGAACTGGTTCTTGTTCAGCGAGAGATTCAGACCGGTTCGTCCCGGACAGAGGCTTTGCGCAACCTCCTGAAGCGCGTCCCGGAGGCTGGCCTCCGGGAAACGGTGCAAGCGATTGTGCAGGGGATAGAGATGGGGACCAGTCTTTCTCCGCTTCTTCGGCAGCAGGCGCAATCGCTTCGCCAACAGCGGGGCTTCCAGGCGGAAAAGAAAGCGGCCGTTGCCCCGCTAAAATTAATGTTCCCTCTTTTTGTATTTATCTTTCCAACTCTCTTGCTTGTGCTGTTTGGCCCGATGGCGATTTCCCTGATTCAAGGGAAGGGACTTCCATGAAAACAACGCATGCCTGCTCTGTTTCTGTTCTGTTGGTGATTGGTTTATTGGCCAGCCAATGGTTTTTCTGGAAAGCGGCTCTCGAAGCGCAGGAGCGCCTCGGTCTGCGGCGCCTGCAAAAAGCGTTTACCCAGTTAGTGGAGCGGGCTTGTCTTACGCAGGATGATCTGTTGGTCCAGCAAATTTTGAAGGCTCTTTCAGGCGCCCAGGGTCTCGCTTATGCCGCTTTGCTGGATGATCATCAAGGCGTACTCGCTCATACCGATCCTTCCCAACTGGGAGCGCGCTTAAACTTGTCCACAAGAAAAAGGAACCAGATCCGAATGGTGTCCACGGTTTCGCTTTCAAACACCTCATCGATTCAAGGACAGCTTTTGATCGTGTATTCAAATCCCCAACGCCGTCAATGGCTGAAACGCGGAGCTCTTTTGTTATCAGGAATGGTTGTTTTTCTAGGGGGTCTTACCTATTGGCAGTTCTGGCGATTCAATCGCGATCTGCAAGGCAGGGAAAAACGAATTCGGGATTTGGAAGAGACCCTCGCGGATCTTCAGGGGCAGGCCCAGCATGCGCAGCATCAAGCCCGGCAGATGGAGCTAACCTGGCAGCACTATCTTTCCAGTGCGCTCAAGCGTATTCCGGTTTCTCTGCTTCTTTTGGATAATCATCAGCGGCTTGTCGCCCGGAGTCCGGCGGCGTCTTCCTCCATTGCTCCGGGGTGTTCCTGGCATGAGATGCCCTTCCTGTCGAATGCCGGAGCTTCCCTTGAGAAATCTCTCCAATCCCCCGGCCAAGTCTTCGAGGTATCCTCTCCGGAACATGGCCGAATCCAACTGGAGACCTTTCATGTTAATGAGGAAACCTGCACCTGGGTTACCTTGCTTTAATCCCTACCACTTTTTGGTTTTGTCGAGGAGGTAGACCGTTACTTCGCGGTGGTTGTAGCGTTTTTCTTCCTTGGCGTCTTTGACGGCGAGATCGATTCGCATGCCTTTGATGGCGCTGCCGGTGTCCGCGGCAAACGCGTAACCATATCCCGGGATGTAGAGGCGCGTGCCCAGGGGAATCACCGCCGGGTCCACCGCCACCAGTCCCCTCTGCAGTTTGTATCCCATCCGCGTTTCATCACCCGGAACCATCGGGTCCCCGATGTAGTATCCCGTCGCCAGCATTTTAAGGGTTCTGACTTTCAGTAAGTCGTATTTCTTGAATGGGAACCCCGAGTCATTAAAAAGGGTAAGCGTGAAAAAAGGGTGATGCTGCGTTATTTTCTTGACGAGTTTCCGGCTGACTTCCTTGCCATCGTAATAGGTCATACGCCAGATCTCAAGCCGTCCGAACGCTTCGCCTTTTTGCGCCAGGGCGCGCCGGAGGTTCGCGCGCGTGCGGGTTTGCCAGCGAATGGTCGGCGGAAGGTTCTTCACATATTTTTCCAGGGTCGTCTTCACCCGGGTGATTTTGACGGGCATGTTGCGCGTGAGCCGCGTGTTGAGAGGAGGGGATATCAGATCCGCCTTTCCTAAAGTAATCTTTTGCTCTTTCAGCAGATCAGCCAGAGTATTCTGGTGGGTATAAATTTTCCGGGTGGATCCGTCCGCCGTCAATATCACGCTGGGGGTCCGCCACCAGTAAAGGCCGCTGGCAAAGGGGAATAAAACAAGCGCCGCGCTGATGATCAGCAGGAAATAACGGTGCCGTTTTCGGGGTCCCGTGGTTATCGGAGGTTCTATCGGAGGTTCGACAGGAGGAACGGATTCGAAGTCAGAACTCATGCGGGAGGGAGCCGGAAGAGCTGCCGGGCGTTCTGTGTGGTCCGGTGAGCCACCTCATCCATTGTTTTGTGTTTCACGGTTCCCACGGTTTCGGCGATTACTGGGATGTTGGCCGGTTCGTTGCGCTGGCCCCGCAGCGCCTGGGGCGGGAGGTATGGGGCGTCTGTTTCAAGCACGAGGCGCTCCAGCGGCATACGCAGCACGATCTGCTGAAGCGCTTTGGCGGATGGATACGTGACCGGCGCGTCAATTCCAAGGAGAAAACCGTGTGCCATATAGGTCTGTGCCTCCGCCCAGGTGCCGGAGAAGCAATGAATGACGCCGGCGGGGCGGGGACATTCAATAGCCGTTGAGGTCCCCGGGAAAAATTCCTGGATGGCCGCTTGGATATCCGTATTAGCTCCTTCTCCCGGCCTTGTGCCGGGAGAAGGTTGGGATGAGGGCACGTCTCTGCCCTCACCCTTTCCCTCTCCCACCTTCGGCGGGAGAGGGGGGTTGACGTTTGGACGCTGGCCTTCCCTGCAGTGGATCACCACAGGCTTGTCGAGATCTTTGGCCAGCTCCAGTTGCTTCCGGAAAAGAAAAGCCTGTTCGTCCCGGGTGTTGCGCATCCGGAAGTAATCCAGCCCGAACTCTCCGATCGCCACGGCTTTCGGGTGTTGGAGAAGATTGCGGAACCGTTTTTCCAGCTCAGACCATTCCTTTGCGCCGTATTGGTGAGCGTAGTGGGGATGAATTCCTAAACTGACATAGACCGACGGGTATTGATCCGCCAGGGCGATGGCCGCATCCCAGATGTCCGGCGATTCGGCGATTTCAATCAGGGTGGTGACGCGGACCGCCAGGGCCCGTTCCATCACCGCTTCGCGGTCCGGGCCAAACTGGGAATCTGCCAGATGGAGGTGCGTGTCAGTAAACATCAGCCACCAGCCCCGTTATTTTCTTGGGAATAAGGGTGTTCCGCGTTGAATCGATTGACCCGCTGAAATATCGACCGCCTCCGGGCGGTTGAAAAACTCCCGGCTGCGGACGATCAAATCATCCGTCTGCCCGAGCTGGCCCCAGATCGTCTGGGCGGTTTGCGGCATGAAGGGCCAGAGGTAAAAAACCAGGACCTTCACGCTGAGAACCACTTCCCGTAGGACCGCTTCCGTTTCCAGCAACGAGGTCTTGGCGAGTTTCCAGGGGGCTTTCGCTTCGATAAAACGGTTGACCCGGTCTACGGCGGTGAGGAGGGTGGCCAGCGCTTGATGGAATTGAAGATGTTCCATCTGCATATCAATGGGTTTGAGATCGGCGAGCAGCGCCTCGGTCAGGGCGCGCCCGGAGCGTCCCGGCACTTTGCCGCCGCAATATTTCTCGACCATCGTCAAGGCCCGGCTGACTAAATTCCCCAGATCATTGGCCAGGGCGGCGTTGTAAGCCATCCGCAAGTTATCGGCTGAGAAATCCCCGTCCTGCCCGAAGGGAAAAGCGGACAGCAGCAGGTAGCGCGTGCCGTCGACCCCATAGGATTGAATGAGGTCCGCCGGCCGGATTACGTTGCCAAGGCTTTTGGACATTTTCTGGCCATCCACGGTAAAAAACCCGTGGGCAAAAACAACTTTCGGCAGTTTCAGCCCCGCGGCCATCAGCAGCGCCGGCCAGACCACGGCGTGAAACCACAGAATGTCCTTGGCCATCAGATGAAGATCCGCCGGCCACCACTGCTCGACGCGCCGGGCGTCATCGGGATAGCCGGTGGCGGTCAGGTAATTGAGGAGCGCATCCACCCAGACATACGTGGTCTGGGAGCGGTCCCAGGGAAGCGGAATGCCCCAGTTGAGCGTGGCGCGGGAGATGCTCACATCGTTGATCTCCTGCTTCAGTTTCCCGATCACTTCGTTGCGCCGCTCGCGGGGGAAAATCTTGAAATGCTGGGGATGGTCTTCCTGAGTGATTGCAGCCAGCAGATCCTCGCGATATTGCGATAAACGAAAGAAATAGTTGGTCTCGGACTGGACTTCCGGGGGGATCCGGTGGTCCGGGCACAGCCCGTCGACCAGCTCGTCGTCCGTGTAAAACCGCTCGCACTGCACGCAGTATTTCCCCTGATAGCGGCCCTGGTAGATGACGCCCTTTTCCCAGAGGGTTTTCATGAACGCCTGCACGCGCCGCTGATGCTCGGCGGAGGTGGTGCGGATGAACGCGTCATTGGAAATAGCCAGAGCCTTCCAGCACTCCTGAAACTGAGCGGAGATCTCATCGCAATACTGCTGGGGCTCTTTGTTGTGGGCCGCGGCGGCCTGGGCGATTTTCGTGCCGTGTTCATCGGTCCCGGTGAGGAAGAAAACTTCGTCATCATGCAGCCGGTGCCAGCGCGCCAGCACATCGGCCGCAATCGTGGTGTAGGCGTGCCCGATATGGGGAACGTCATTCACGTAATAAATGGGGGTGGTTATAAAGAAGCGGTTCATGGTCGACGGGATAATTGTAACAACAGATTTTCGAAAACCAATCCGGGCTGGACGTTTTGACGCAGCTGCGTCAGCGCAGACTGCAGGAGCTGTACGGAACGGCCGGCGTCCGGTTGGCCTCCCCGCAGTTCCCGGACGGCCGGGACGAGGAGGGCGGAGATGCGCTGCTCGATGTCCGTCCGGGTGGGCCGCGCGGTGCGGCCGCGCCCTTCCAGCGCCCGGATCAGTTCCATGGGCCGTTGTCCCGGGATCGTTTGCCAGAGGGCTTCCGCTTCCTGGACCGCTTGAATATGTTCTTCGCGGTTCATGTGGAGGGCGCGCCCGGGGGAGCCGAGCGCCAGCTCGATCAGTTTCATGTGAGACTCTTCCGGAATCCCCTTCCGGCCCAAAATCTGCCGCATTTCATCGTCGGTCAGTGGGCGGAACCGCACCGGCTGGCAGCGGGAAACCAGCGTGGGGAACAGCCGGTCCCGGAACGGAGTCATCAGAAAAATGGCGGTCCGTGCCGGCGGTTCTTCCAGAACTTTTAAAAGAACATTCGCCGCATCCGGAGTCAGCCGGTGAGCTCCATCGATGATGGATACTTTCCAGCTCCCTTCCACAACCGATTGAAGCAGGCGCCGGCGTTCGGTAAGGATCGTTTCGATTCGAAGAGTTTGTTGTTTGGCCAGGTCCTCTTTGCGTTCCAGGGCCTGCCATGGCAGATCAATCACGCGCACGTCCGGGTGCTGACCGGCATCAATTTTATGGGTAGAGCCGTTCAGGACTTTGGCGACTTCCAGCGCTAGAGTCCTCTTGCCAGTCCCTTCCGGTCCGTAAAAAAGGAGGGGATGCGTGGTTTCTTTCGCAAGCCATTGGCGGCAGAGGTCCACCGCCAGAGGCTGTCCGATAATCGATTCTAGCGGCTTAGCCATAAAAAGCGGTCCACGGCTTCCCGGATCAGCCGTTGGGTTTCGTTCAAATCGGATTGCTGGCGGATCATCCGGAACCGCCGGGGTTCTTGCCGGGCTTGCCGCAGATAGGCGGCCCGGACGCGTTTGTGAAATGCCAGTCCCGCGCGTTCCAGGCGGTCATTCCCATTTTTCTTCTTCGCCGCCAGCCGGAGACCCCGTTCCGCCGGCACGTCCAGCAGAATGGTCAAATGGGGCGCGAGTTTTTGGGAGGCGATCGTATTCAGCGTCCGGATCACCCGTTTATCCAGGCCGCGCCCATCTCCCTGATACGCCAGAGTCGAATCGGTATAACGATCGCACAGGACGATGTCGCCTCGTTTGAGCGCGGGCAGAAGTGTCTCTTCCACATGCTGGGCCCGATCGGCTTCATAAAGGAAGAGCTCCGCCAGGGAAGAAAGCCCCTCCCCGGTTTCCAGAAGGACCTTCCTCAAAACGTTGGCCAGGGCGGTGCCGCCGGGTTCCCGTGTCACCCGGACGCGGAACCTCCGCTTTTTTAAATAGCCGGCCAGCAGCTGAATATGGGTTGATTTTCCGCTGCCTTCCGGTCCTTCGAATGTGATCAGCGTGCCTTTTCTCATGGTTCGATTCCGCTATGCTCCACTCCCCATAGCCCTGAGCTACGTCGAAGGGCATCGGTTTAGCCATTATACTTGAATCGTTTGAGCGAGAGATGAATGAGCGATGATGTAACAATGTGATTGATATAATGATTTAAAATGGTCGTCATCCCCGAATGTCTCTGTCGGGGATCCATCATTGATGTTTAGATCCCCCGCCAGAAGCCGCGGGGGATGACGGAGAAACATGAAACGATCCTTTCCGTGCATCACTTTCTTTTTCATGAGCGCGCTGGTTTTGCTGCTGGGAGGGTGTACCCCTCCGGCTTCAAAGGTCACCAAGGTTTCTGTGGCCGCTTCCGCTGTTCCCGCCCGCCGCCCCGCGCGCACCGTTTTGATTTTTGTCCCTCAAACGGATGACAACGCGGCGTCCTGGTTTCAATGGTTTGACCGGTATCCCCGCTTGCGGATGGTGGTTGCCGTCTCGCCCCGTTTCGTCCGTCTGGCCAAAGATCCGGTTTTGAAAAATAGAGTGCTCGGGCTGGAACGGGCCGGACGTCTCGAGCTGGCGCTGCAATTGTCGAATGCCCCTTTCCTTCCATTAATTATCGACAGCCAATCGGCGAAAGACGCACTTCCGGCCGGGGCTGTCTTGCCGGAACCCCCTTACGCGAATCCGGATGACGTGATCCAGATCGTCGCCCGCGCCAAGGCCGCTTTTTTCCGTCAATGGAACGGATTGCCGCATGGACTCGTCCTGCCTTATGGGGCCGCCAGCCCTCAACTCCTCCGTCTTTTTGACCGGCTTGGTTTTACCTGGATCGCGGCCTCCCTGGGAGCTCCACGGGTAGACGGTCCTTATCAGAGCGGATCGGTTTCAGTCTGGGACGGGACGCCGTCCGGATCGAAAGCCGGGTCCTTTGTGCGCGTATGGGATGAGCGGAGCAGGGATGGAAAAGCGGGAGCGGCCACACTCGTTTCCTGGTTGCAGGAAATAGAGAAAGACCATCTCGAAGCGATTCTCCCGTCGGATGCCGGGCTTCAGGCATTTCCCTTTCCGAAAGAAGATCAATGGTCCCGCCGCAGCTGGGCGACATCCGATTGGTCCCCGTGGATTGGGAGTCCGGTCAAAAACGCGGCCTGGGGATGGTTGCGGCGGACACGGGAGGCGCTGGAAGCCTACAAGAATTCGGGCCAGGCTTCCATCAATCACCTGGACACGGCCTTCGAGGAATTTTATACCGCGGAAAATGCCAACTTCTTTTCCGGGATCGGAGATCCCGCGAACCCCTCCACGATTTCCGAAGAACGCGAGCGTGAGTTTAAGGCCACCCTGGGGGCTTGTTACCGGGGGATCGGCCAGACCCCTCCCGATGATCTTTTCAGCGTCTCGGCCGACCGCCTCGTCGAGTTGCCGTCTTCCTCCACGACCGTCCGGTCGGAGATCCTGTCAGATGGCCTGGAGCATGTCGAGATGACGGATGCTCCGGGAGACAGCCACGGCAACGGGACTCTGCCGGACCTCCCGGAAATCTCCAGCGGGACCCTGGATCTTCGCTCGCTGGATGTCAGGGCTTCCAGCCAAACCGTGGACTGGACCGTCACGTTCAGCAGCCCGAGTGCGGCGCTCATCGATATTTACGTGGATTTAAACGGCCAGTCGAATGTGGGAACGATCGCTTTTTTGACGGGCCGAAAAGCCGAGGCAACCGCCTCCAACGCCTGGGAGTATGCCATTTGTCTGGCGGCTTCTCAGGCCACGCTGTACCGCACCCGAAGCGCGGGAGGCTATGAGTGGATCGGGACTTATCCCGCGTTGCGCAACGGTGTTCACGTATCGATCAGCCTGCCGCGCGCCTCCATGCGGGGCAGTCCAGCGCGATGGAGCTGTCAGGTTCTGGTGATGGCGCCTGACCCACGCTCGCCGGCTGAGAGCGTGCCTCAACCATTGGATAAGACATCGGACGGCAGTCGCCTGCCTCCCATTTACGATTTGCTGGACCCCCTGGAAGTCAATCAAACGGAGTTGTTGAATGATATTGAAAGCGGCAAGCGAAACGGCATCCCGTTCGTCCGGTTGCGCGCGACGAGTCGTTAAGGAGAGTCTTTATGAAAAAGTTTAACCGAAAGGTCGCCACAGCTTATGGATTATTGACCCTTCTGCTGGTCGTGCTGGTAGGGGGATTTCGTTCAGGGCGGTTGCTGTATGCCGGCCATGGGTTTCATCTGGCGGCTTATGAGGCGCCGGCTGCGGGGCCTGTCGCTCAGGTGCATCCGGAGGTTCTGAACCTGCAGACTTCTTTCTCCAATGTGGCGGAACTCGTCAAGCCCGCGGTGGTCAGTATCTCGACGATTCACATCGAGCAGGTGACGGAGGCCCCTCAGTTCTTCTTCGGGGATCCCATGGAGCAGTTTTTTGATCAATTTTTTGGCAACGGGGAAAATGGAGGGATGCCTCCTAATAGGCAGCGCCTGCCGATGCGCCAGCGCCAGTACAAGATGGAAGGAGTCGGTTCCGGCGTGATCATTGATCCTCAGGGATTAGTCCTGACGAACGAGCATGTGGTGCGCAACGCGGACCAGATCAAAGTTTTAATGTACGACCAGGACGGGAATAAGACCGAATACAAAGCCACCGTGGTCGGCAAAGACGCCCGCACGGATCTGGCGGTGATCCGCGTTCATGCGGGGCACAAACTTCCCGCCGCTTCCCTGGGCGATTCCGATCAAGTCAAAGTGGGGGACTGGGCCATCGCGATCGGGTCTCCCTTCGGGCTGTCTCAAACCGTGACGGTCGGGGTGATCTCGGCGGCGCGACAATCCCTGGCGATTGAAGATCGCGAGTACCGCAACCTGATTCAAACCGATGCCGCCATTAATCGCGGTAACTCGGGAGGCCCTTTGTTGAATATCCGGGGCGAAGTCGTGGGCATTAACACGGCCATTTACGCGCCCACCGGCGTGTTTGCCGGGATCGGTTTTGCCGTTCCCGTTAATCAAGCCAAAGCCATTCTTCAGGATCTGGTGAAAAAAGGTCATGTGGTGCGCGGATGGCTGGGCGTGGAGCTGGCCCCTGAAATGACCCCAGCCATTACACGGCAGTTCGGATTGCCCGACAAAACGGGAGCGCTGGTCAACGGTGTGTTGCCAGATTCACCGGCGGCCAAAGCCGGGCTGAAGCGCGGGGACGTTATTCGGTTCTTCAACGGGAAACCGGTGGAATCTTCCGCCAAGTTGCAGACGATGGTGGCCGACATGTCGCCCAAACGATCGATCCCGCTTGAGATTATCCGGGATCGCAAAAAAATGACGTTAACCCTTGTCCTGGGGGAGCGCCCGGAGTCCGCCGACACCCGCGAACGTGGAACCCCAAGGCCTTCCGGCAAAAAAGAGAGTAAAAAGAACCAGAAAGATTGGGAAGGTGCTCACGTCATCGCTTTGTCTCCTGATCTGGCGGAAAATTTCCGTCAACCTCGGGATGCGGAAGGGGTTCTGGTCACGGATGTTGACAGCGGGAGCCTGGCGGAAGAACTGGGCTTAGTCGCCGGGGATGTCATTCGGGCGGTGAATCAAATGCCGACACCGGATGTCAGTCATTTCTCGAGCGCGGTATCGAAGGTGGATTTTTCGGAAGGGGTCGTGCTGGACATCCTCCGGCAGGGCCGTTCGATCTATTTGAGTTATATGAAGGGGCAATAGCCACAGCCGTCATCCCCGAATGACCCTGTCGGGGATCCAGCATGTCGTTTGATCGGTTGTTTGGATTCCCCGCCAGAGACCGCGGGGAATGACGTTTTAAGCGGCATTGTCAGCGGTCGGACGGATGCGATAGATTTCGCCGCGTTCATTTTGTTCCAGACCTTTGGGGATGGTCAACGTAAACGTGGTCCCTTCCCCGGACTTGGAACGAACCTGAAGTTCTCCGTAGTGAGCGTCCACGATGAATTTGCAGATGGCCAGTCCCAGGCCGGTCCCTCCGCGTGTGCCGCTGACCTGTTCGAACTTCTTAAAAATCCGTCCCATGAACTCCGGCGGCATCCCGGTGCCCGTATCGATGACCTGGCCTTGAATCCGGTCGGCATATTCCATGAACTTCACCGTGACAAAGCCGCCCTCCGGAGTGAACTTGATCGCATTGCCCACGAGATTGATGATCACGCGCTCCAGCAGACCGGGATCGACCTTGATCGAGGTCATTTCCTCCGGAAGGTCGAGGGTGAGCGTGATCTTCTTCTTGGCGGCCTCGGTATGGAACAGCTCGACGGTATTGGGAAGCAGCTGCCGCAACTGGGTCTCCGCTAGGTTCAGCCGCAGCTTGCCGGCGGACATCTTGGCCGTATCCAGAAGGTTCGATACGATATGGAGCAATTTGGTGGAAGCATTTTCCATGATGCGTAAAATCTTTTTTTGATCCGGGTTGATGGGCCCCGCCATTTCTTCCCCCAGCACCTGCAAATACCCGCGGATGGCGGTCATTGGACTGCGCAGGTCATGCGTGAGCGATTGAAGGAAGTCATCTTTCAGCTGGTCCAGCTCCTTTTCGGCCGTGACATTCCGAATCAGGAGGACAATCCAGTAGCTGGTGCCGCTGCCCTCTGGCGCATTCACCAGCGAGACGGAAATCGAATAAAAACAACGGACCCCTTCCGCCGACAGATTAACTTCCCGGGAGCCTTTTGGACGATCCCCTTCCACGGAATCCCGGATCACGATCGCCAGCCGGTCGTCTTTCACAAAGCTCCAAACGGGGCGTCCGGAGAAGTCCTGGGACAGCTCGTTTAAGCCCAGAATGGTTTTAGCCTTCGGATTGATCAGCTGGGCGATGCCTTCCTGATCGGTCAGGATAATGCCGTCGTTGCTGGAAAAGATAATGCCTTCTGTCTTTGTTTTTTCCGCCACCAGCTCATCGACTTTCACCTCGCTGTAGCGGCGCATGTCTTCACACATCTGATTGAACGCGCAGGCCAGATCCTGAAGCTCGTCATACGTGTTCGTTTCGACGATGGTGGAAAAATCCCCCCGGGCGATGCGTTCAGCGCCCCACATGAGCGCCCGGATGGGCCGGGTGAGGTGCCGGGCGAATACAAAGGCGGCAATAATAGTCATTCCCGCAATGGTAAACAGGCCGAAAACACCAGGCCACAGCAGCCGGTGATGCGTCCAGAAAAGCCAAACCGTGGCGAAAAAAACCGGAAGGATTGAAGACGTGGTAATTAAAATCGCCAGTTTGGCGAAAAGAGTCAGCCGGATGGGCCGGGTGAGGGTCGATGCTTTCATAAATCGACCTAAGTCTAGCCGGGATAGAGAGGGTGTCAAGGAGTTGTTACAAATGGGATGACGGGCAAACCATCCGCCCCTGGAGAAGAATTCTCACGAAGTCTCCTCCAGAGGGGAGTTCGGACAGCTTATTTTTCGTAACGAATTTCGTCCAGATAAATGACAAACCCATCCGGATTGTCATCGCGGCTGGCGGACCAGCAAAATCCACCGACAATGTGGGACATGTTCTTGTCCGCAAGATCGATGGTGTACTTTTTCCATTCTTTCGTCAGGTCCTCCGGTCCGATGCTGGCGGAGTCGGAGTCGCCGTGCTCTCCGGTAATACCGCCCGCCTTGAATTCCGCGATTTTCTCCCCACCCTTTTCACCCCGCGCCCAGAACGTCAGGCGTTTATAGCCGGAGAGATCATATCCGCCCGGCTTTTCTCCCCAGTTGTTGGCCGGGTGCTGCCAGAAAATGCCAGACCAATTGGCGCCTTGAGCGGCTTTGGCGTTGTAGGTAATTTTGAAGCATGTTTTTCCATCGGCGGGATCGGTGGCGCTGCCGGTATCGATTTTCATGTCGCCGTAATCTCCCATCCATCCGGACGGGATGTAATGATTTAATCTGGAACTCCTATCCTGATAGACGTAAAAGGTGTCTTTGGAAGGTGTTGCAGACTTTGAGGCTGTTTTACTGCCAGCCGCTCCAGTGATGGTGAGACTGAGCACAAGAGACAGTGCTGTTAATAAGGTTGTTTGTATTTTAGTCATGGTATATTGAATCTCCTTTTTGTGTGATGGGTGTCGGGGGGGCACCTCTGACACCCAATAGCATAATCCATCCTATCAATTATGCAGCCGGTTGCGCGATAGGCTTTTGGGCCCAATTTTGGGCCCAATTTCCGTTTCATTTTGTTTCCTTGTGGCTCATCCCACTGTGGGCCTAAACTCAACCTGTAATGAATTCCCAGCCCCCCCGAATTCTCTTTATCGAAGATCAGATGGATCTGCGCCAGATCTATAAGGATGTCTTTAAGCGGGAGGGGTTTTCCATTCAATTGGCGGAAGACGGTCTTTCCGGACTCGCTATGGCGCAGGCCGCCAAACCCGACCTGATCTTGCTGGATCTCATGTTGCCGAAAATGAGCGGTCTTTCCCTATTGGAAAAGCTGCGGGCTTCCGAGGAAACACGCGATATCCCGGTGGTTGTATTTTCAGCGGCAGCCGATACCGACCTGATGCAAAAAGCATTTCAACTGGGGGCGAAGGAATGCTTAACCAAGGCCCTCAACCCTCCGAAATATATCGTTCAGAGGGTTCGAGATGTTTTGGAACGGGTCGCGGCGGTTGCGAAACCGGCCCCTGCCGATCAACCCCTGTTTATTCGAGTGGATCCCTCGACTCCCGAAGGGGCTGCCCTTTTTTCAAAAGCGGGACTTTCGTCGGGAGCTCCTTGCCCCGCCTGCCAGGCCCCCATTGCCGTGGAACTCCTGCCCGATCAGACTCGGAGCGATGGCCATTGGTTTTTTGCGCATCTCATCTGTTCCAGCTGTCGTAAATCCTTTTAAGCTACCCCGCAGGATATTTTCCATTGATTCTTGCGGATTTTTCCGTTAATACAATGACCATGGAACCTCTTCGTTCACGCCACGAGCCGTTCAGCCGGATCGCGCAGATCGGGATTTTATTTTCAACGGAAAAACACCTTCCGTACCTTCTGGGGATGATCGTACGCGAAGCCTGCGCCATCAGCAGCGCTGAAGCCGGGGCGCTTTATCTCAAAGAGGGGAATTCTTTGAAACTGTCCGTATTTCAGTATAAAGATGCGTCTGAAAAACCCCCGGGGAACACCCCGAAGGCTCCGGAAGGCGGGGAGATCACCTCCGCGACTTTGAGCGGACAAGCTCTCACTGAAAACAAGATCATCAATATTCCGAATATCCGGTCCTGCCCTGAAGACTACCCGGCCCATCTCTATTCGGACACCCACTATACGAATTACTCCGTGCAGTCTTTGATGGTGATTCCGCTGATCGGAAGCCAGCAGCAGAAGATCGGCGTGCTTCATCTGGTGAATGCCCGGTCTTCCGATGGCTCCCTCATGGCGTTTGATGCGTATTTGATGGATTTATTGATGCCGTTGGCGACTCAGGCCGCGATTGCCATTCTGAATGTGCGGTGGGGAATGGAGATCCAACGGTCCTTTCATGACACCCTTTACCGGCTGGCGCTGGCAGCGGAATACCGGGATGATCCGACCGGTTTTCATATTCAGCGAATCGGTCTGTATTCCGAGTTGATAGCCCAATACCTGGGACTGCCCTCCCGACAGGTTGATCTGATCCGGGCGGCCAGCCCTTTGCACGATATCGGCAAGATCGCCATCCCGGAGACGATCCTGTTGAAACCCGGGAAATTGTCGCCGGAGGAGTTCGCGACCATCAAGAAGCACACCACCGTCGGAGCCCTCATCCTGGACCATGCCGAGAGTGAAATTCTGCAAATGGCCGAGAAGATTGCCAGAACCCATCATGAAAAATTTGATGGGTCCGGATATCCCGACGGTCTCCGCGGGGCGGACATCCCTCTGGAGGGGCGGATCGTGGCGGTGGCTGACGCATTTGATGCGATCACCACGTCCCGCCCTTATAAGGTTCCGATCGGCGTGGAACAAGCGGTGGATTTAATGAAACGGGATTCTGGAAAACATTTTGACCCGGATTGTCTCATGGCGTTTGAGAAGGCGCTTCCGAAAATCCAGAAGATCTTTCAAACCCTTCAGGGGCCTCCGGCCTCCACGGCCAAAAGCCAGTTCGAATGGAACATGCCGTCGGGCCCTGGGTCAGATAATCTGGCGAAATAATTTAACATTCCCGTAACAATTGAAGCCTATGCTTAAGGCGTGACGGTTTGGTCTTAGGACAAGACCTCATAAGACTCAAGGGGCTGAGGGACGGGGGTCCTCTTCAGCCCCTTGTCTTTATAGCTCCTGCCGAAATGCCCACTCGTTAAGGAAATATGGTAAAAAGTAGTCGCTCTTATGACTCCAAAAATCTCGTGGATTGTCACCGGCGGCTCAGGATTTATCGGTAGTGTTTTGCTCTGGAAGTTGAATGAGCAAGGCTTGGACCGGCTTCTGGTCGTGGACCGTTTGGATGCGTCCGAAAAATGGAAGAATCTTCGCGGGAAACGTTTTTTGGATTACGTGGAAGCCGATTCATTTCTGGAGGGCCTGGAGGCGGGACGTTTTAATGAGGCTGAAGGCATTGTTCACCTGGGCGCCTGCTCCTCGACCACCGAAACCGATGCTACATTCCTGATTCGCAATAACACCGAATACACCAAACGTCTGGCGCTCTGGGCGTTGGCCAAAAAGAAGAAATTCGTTTATGCGTCCAGTGCGGCGACCTATGGCGACGGTTCCCGCGGATACACGACCGACGTGGCTACCACCGAGAAGCTGCAACCGCTAAATCTGTACGGCTATTCCAAACAGCTTTTTGACCTATGGGCGTTGCGCCAGGGGGTGCTGGGCAAGCTGGTGGGCATCAAATTCTTTAATGTTTTCGGGCCGAATGAATACCACAAGGGCGACATGCGTTCCGTGGTGGCCAAGGCATATGATCAAATCCTCAAGGACGGGAAAATCCGGTTGTTCCGATCCCACCGAAACGATTACCAGGATGGCGAGCAACAGCGGGATTTCCTTTATGTAAAAGACGCGGTCGCCGTGGTTTCTGAGTTGATGCAGGCACGTCCTTTTGGCGGCGGGCTTTATAACCTGGGGGCTGGCGTCTCGCGCACCTGGAACGATCTGGCGAAAGCGATCTTTGCCGCCCTGGGGAAGTCCCCTCGAATCGACTACGTGGAGATGCCGGAGCACTTGCGCCCGAAGTACCAATATCACACCCTGGCCGACATGCGTTGGCGCAAAGGCGGGCGTAAACCCTTTCACACGCTCGAGGACGGCGTCGGTGATTATGTGCAGAATTATCTCAGCAAGGAAAACCCCTATATATGAAGCGCCAAGCCCGCATCACCCGTCAAACGCGTGAAACGCAGATCGATCTGACCCTGAATCTCGATGGAACCGGGAAAGCCAGCATTCAGACTCCGATTGCTTTTCTGAATCACATGTTCGAATTGTTCGCCAAACATGGCCGTTTCGACCTGAAGATCCGTGCGAAGGGGGATACGCAGATTGACGATCACCACTTGGTGGAGGACCTGGGACTTGTGCTGGGGGAAGCCATTGCCAAAGCCCTGGGGAATAAGAAGGGGATCTGCCGCTACGGGAACTATTTACTGCCGATGGATGAAACGCTCAGTTATGTGGCGCTGGACCTGTCCAACCGGCCTTTTTTCGTCTGGAAAGTGAAATGGGGGCAATCGCAGATCGGCCGGTTTAACGGCCTTTTGCTGGAGCACTTCTTTGAATCGGTTGCAGCAAGTGCGCGCATGAACCTTCACATGGCGCTCAAATATGGGAAACACGCCCACCACATCGGCGAAAGCCTTTTCAAGGGCTTTGCGCGCGCCCTGGCTCAGGCTGTGTCCATCGATCCTCGCGTCAAGGGCATTCCTTCCACTAAAGGCAAACTGTAAATAAAGAATGAATTAGCGATGTCTGGAGAAACGGCCTCGCGGGATGAAGCGACGGCCTCTCCCAAAGCGTTCCATGAAGGTTTTAGGCTTTGGCGGAGGGGGGAGCTTTTCGTAAGGGAAGTCGGGAAGTTGGACGCGCGGCAGCTTCCGGCCGATGAATCGCTCGATCGCCGCCACATCCCGTTCCTCGTCAGGGGCGACTAGCGTATACGCATCGCCCACTTCAAAATGCCGGCCAGTCCGGCCGACGCGGTGAACGTAATCTTCGGTATGCTGGGGCACGTCAAAGTTGATGACATGGCTGAGCCGCCTCACATCCAATCCCCGGGCGGCGATGTCGGTCGCAACCATAATCTGGAATTTACCGGTTTTGAAGCCATGAAGAGCGGCGGCGCGCTGCGCCTGTGTGCGGTCGGCATGGAGCGCTATAACGGACAGATCATTGGCCTGCAGAAAGCGTGCCAAACGGTCGGCACCGCGCTTAGTGCGGCAGAAAATCAAGACGGCGTTGACGGATGTGTTCCGCAAAATGCCAAGCAGAAGATCCGCTTTTTGATTACGCATCACCGGGAAAAGGTGCTGGGTGACTGTTTCAGCGGTTGTTCCCTGAGGCGCCATGCGGATGGCGATCGGATTTTTGAGCGCCAGGTGACTAAGCCTTTCAATTTCGTTGGGAAGTGTCGCGGAAAAGAGAAGCGTGTGTCGTTGTTCCGGAATATAGCGAAGGATCGCATGCAAGGCGGGCGCAAATCCCATGTCGAGCATGCGATCGGCTTCATCCAGGACCAGGGTGTGGACATTGCTCAAAGAGACGGTGCGGCGTTCCAGGTGGTCCAGAAGCCGGCCCGGGGTGGCGATCACGAGGTTGGCTCCTGAACGCAACGCATGCAATTGGGTCGTATAACTTTCTCCGCCTACCAGAAGCGCCAATTTAAAGTGACTGAACCGTCCCATGTCTTTGCCGACGCTGGCGACCTGCGCGGCGAGTTCCCGGGTGGGAAGCAGAACAAGGCCCGTCACGCCGTGGGCCGGCTGCTCCAGCATCCGGTGCATGAGCGGCAAAAGAAACGCCAATGTTTTGCCGGTCCCGGTTTGCGCTGAGGCGAGCAGGTCGCGGCCGCTGAGGACAATGGGGATGGCTTCTTTTTGAATCGGCGTCGGAACGTGAAAGCTCAGGGCTTCCAAAGCCTTTTGCAGTTCAGGCCGGAGTGAGAAATCTTTAAAAGACATAAAACTATCTTATCAGTTTCAAAATGTTCTTGCTCGGCATGAGAAAAATTGAGTTGAGTTCCGATGTTGTCAGGTATAATAAAAATACACCATATGAAATGGTTTTCCGCCCTTTCGGATGCCTCAACACTGTCCAGCGCCCTTGAACAAACACTCGCGACGCTGTCCCTTGAGCTGGATGGGAAAAAGCCTGATTTATGTCTGGTTTTTGTTTCCAGTGAGTTTAAGACAGGCTATGAAACCATCGCCCCCCGGTTGCGCAAAGTCCTTGGCGCCCGGGTGATCGTCGGGTGCTCCGGAGGCGGGGTGGTTGGAGACAGCCGGGAGGTGGAGAGCCACCCGGCCTTGGCGATCAGCGCGGCTCTTTTGCCGGATGTCACGCTGACGCCTTTCCGTGTATCCGAGAGTACGCTCCCCAGCCTTGATGCAAGTCCCAGGGTCTGGCATCAATTGATGGCTGTTTCGCCCGTGGATCAACCGCACTTTATTATTCTGGCTGACCCTTTTTCTGTCCGGGTTGAAAATTTTATTTTGGGATTGGATTATGCCTACCCCAAGGCGATGAAAGTCGGAGGCTTGGCCAGCGGGGCTAAACAACCAGGAGAAAATGCCCTTTTTCTGGATTCCGTTTGTTACCGCTCCGGAGTGGTGGGCGTTGCGATGTCCGGGAATGTCGTCTTGGACGCGCTCGTGGCTCAGGGGTGCCGTCCCATTGGCAGGCCCTTACGGGTCACCAAATGTGACCGTAACATTTTGATGGAGTTGGACGGCCAGCCTTCCCTGAATGTTTTGAGGGACCTTTTTATGACCCTCGATGCTCGAGATCAGGACCTCCTCCAACATGCCTTGTTCCTGGGAATCAGTATGAACCCGTTCAAATCGCATTTGACGCAGGGTGATTTTGTTGTTCGTAATATTGTGGGAATGGATACGGGGAAGGGAATTCTGGCGGTGGGGGCTCTTCTGCGCCAGGGACAGATTGTTCAGTTTCATTTGCGGGATTCCCAGACCTCGACGGATGATTTGGAACAGCTTTTGCAGACCTATCGCATCCGGAGCGGGAGTGATCATGTGGCCGGAGCGGTGCTTTTTTCCTGTCTGGGACGCGGCGAGTACCTGTATGGACAGAATAGCCATGACACACGGTTATTCCAACAGAAACTCGGAAAAGTTCCGATCAGCGGATTTTTCTGTAATGGTGAGATTGGGCCGGTCGGGGGGACAACCTATTTGCATGGTTATACAAGCTGTTTTGCATTATTCCGTCCGCAGTACGTAGGATCGTCCCAAGCCGGTCTGGATATGGCCTCTGCCCATCCCGTCCGCCAACCTCCTTCGCTGTAGGAAGACATGGAATTGTTTTTCCGTTGATTTTTTAAAGAACCGGACGTAAGCTCAATCAGAAATTTATGGCCAAACAGGATCTTCGAGAAGCAAAAATATTTTCCCTCGCGCAAGTCGTGGACCGTTGCATCGTGGTCATTGAAGAAGTCGGCGGCCCGCGCCTGGTCCCTATCTGGATTGGCATTTTTGAGGGAGGAGCCATCGCGGCTGAATTGACCGGCCAGGAACCCCCTCGGCCTATGACGCATGATCTGATGACGTCTATCCTGCGCTCCGCGCATGTCACCATGGAAAAAGTGGTGATCACCAACCTTCTCGATAATACGTATTTTGCGGAAATCCATCTTCGCACCAACGGCAACACGACCACGGTCATTGATGCCCGGCCCAGCGATGCCCTGGCTCTGGCGGTTCGCACGCGCTGCCCGCTATTCGTCTCCGAGGCTGTTTTCGGTAAGTGTCCCGAGTTGCTCAAGCCCATTACGGAAGATGAGGTCAAGAATTTCAAGGAAGAGCTCAAGAACATGAAGCCGGAAGACTTCTTCAAAGACCTCAAAGGCAAAAGTAAAGACAAAAAAGATAAAGATAAGGACAAGGACAAAGGCAGCGAAGGTCCCTCCCCTTCTCCTCAGTAGAGTTCTAAGACAACCCAACAATTTTGAGAGTGAATAAATCCGCTGGTGCTCCCTCTAAGAGGTGACAGCAACTTCCGCCATCGGCGGATCACCCTAAGGAGGTCTGTATGCAGGAAAAACAGTGGCACCAGGTTCTGACGAGTCTGATCATTCTCGGCACTCTCGTGACAAGCGGGTTGGCCCAGGAAGGCACGGCTCCCGCAGCTGCAGCGGGACGTTCCAACGCGGCCGCGCATTCGAATTGGAACCGTTCCAATAACAGCCGTCCATCGTACGGGTTTCTGGCTCTGCTGGATAAGACGGTTAATCTGAGTTCTGAACAGCATGATGCGGTTCGAGGGCTTCTGGCGGCCCAACGTCAATCCATGCAGTCGCTGCGGCAGGAGACGGACAGCAAGATCCGCGCCCTGCTGAATCAGGATCAACAGAAACACTTTGACGCGCTTCTGCAGGAACAGCAGAGCCGACGAGCGGCTCGCTTCCAGCGGTCGTAATCAAAGGATTCGGTTGGGGATGAGGGCGCAGGCCCTCATCCCCAATCCCGTCATTCTCGATAGTCCCCCCTGCCTCTTGATGTAGAATTTACGTATGGACGATATTTTTGATCTAACGATCATCGGCGGGGGTCCGTCCGGACTCTACGCCGCTTACTATGCCGGTTTTCGCGGTCTGAAAGTTAAAATTGTCGACAGTCTAGAGGAACTCGGGGGGCAGGTCACCGCGCTCTATCCGGAAAAATATATCTATGATGTCGCCGGTTTCCCCAAGATTCTCGCGAAGGACCTCGTTCGGAACCTCGTTGAACAGGCTTTTCAATACCATCCCACCTGTTGCCTGAATGAGCGGACGGAACGGATTCATCTTGTCGACAAAATGTATGAGATTGTGACCCAAAAAAACCGCCACAAAACGCGGTCCATCCTCCTGACAACCGGGGTGGGAGTCTTTAAGCCTAAGCCGATTCCCGTCCGGGGGGTGGAACGTTTCGAAGGGAAAGGGTTAGCCTACTTTGTGCCGGACATCAAGCATTATGCGGGGAAAAACGTTCTCATTGTCGGCGGCGGAAATTCAGCGGTGGATTGGGCGCTGAATCTGGAACCCCTGGCCGCCGCCATCACGCTGGTCCATCGCCGGGATGTCTTTCGCGCTCATGAGCGGAGCGTCGAACAACTGAAAGCGTCCACCGTGAAGCTTAAATTGTTTTATGAGGTCAAAGAACTGCGTGGAACTTCTCATGTAGAGACTGCGGTCCTCGTGAATAACAAGACCCAGGCGGAGAACGTCATCCCTGTGGAGGAAGTGCTGGCCTGCCTGGGATTTGAATCAACCGTCGGCCCACTGGCCCAATGGGGCCTGCAGCTGGACGCCAATATGATTGTGGTCAATACCCGGATGGAAACAAATCTCCTAGGCATTTATGCAGCCGGGGATGTGGCTACCTACCCGGGGAAAGTGAAGCTCATTTCTTCCGGTTTCGGTGAGGCCGCCATCGCGGTCAATCACGCAGCGACTTTTCTTAATCCCGGGACCCGCTTGTCCCCGGGACACTCGAGCAACCAATCCAGATAGTTGTTTTGGAGGCAGATCATTCAAGACCTCTCGGTATCAGTTGAATTATTTTTGCGATCTTATGTAAAGCCTGGTAAAAAACTGCTTGTCGCTGTTTCAGGCGGTCCGGATTCTGTGGCGCTGGCCCATCTGGTCAAGGCGCTTCCCTATCCGTTTCTCCTGGCGCACGTTGATCATCAACTTCGTAAAGGATCGGGGAAGGACCGGGATTTCGTCCGACGCTTGGCGGCCTCCTGGGACCTTCCCTGTGTTGTTGTCGCCGTGAATGTGCGGGCGCATGGACGGAAGAAAAACATGGGAATTGAAGAAGCTGCACGGGAGCTGCGCTATCAGGCGCTTGTGAAGCTGGCCCGCCGGCATCGCTGCTCGGCCATTATGACAGGCCATCATGCGAACGATCAGGCGGAGACGGTCTTGATGAATTATCTGAGGGGAGCGGGCCCTTCGGGATTGGCCGGCATTCCTCCGCGCCGTCAGATGCAAAACATCTCGTTGCTTCGCCCACTTTTGAAGTTTCCGCGTCAAACGCTCCTGGATTATCTGAAACAACAGGGGCTCCGGTACCGGCAGGATCCGACCAACCGGTCTCTGCGCTATCAACGCAACCGGATCCGGCACGTGACTTTGCCTTATCTGGAGCGGGATTATCCCGGCTTGGGGGGGCGTTTGGGCCAGAGTGCGGAAATCTTTCGCCAGGAAGAAGATTTCTGGGACCAAATTGTGAGATCGAAATTATTAAAAACAGTGCGAAAGAACAACAAAAGAATCGTGATTGATTTGGCGAATCTTTTAGGCTATCATAGAGCCCTTGTTCGGCGGATTTTTCGCCATGTCCTGCCAGGTTTATCCTTCCAGGAAATTGAGCGTGTTGTTGCTCTGGCGGGGTCACCCAATGGCGTCTGTTCGTTGCATTTAGGAAGAAATATCGTCGTAGAACGGCGAGCAAAACAGTTGCTCATCTTCAAGAGGAATTCATGAATAATCGTAACTGGCGCGGCTTTTTAGCATGGCTCCTGTTTTTCGGGGTGCTCTATTTCATTTTTATGTCCATGCGTTCGGTCAATACAGAACGGGACATCAGCTATTCCGAGTTTAAACGCAGTCTGAACGAAGGGCAGATCGTCAGCGTGACGGTTCGTCCGGATCAAATCCGTGGGCGTTTGAAGAACGCGAGTGGGAAGGAGGAGAATTTCCGTACCATCCCCTTGAATGATCCCAACTTGGTTCAAGAACTGCAGGTGCACGTGCGAGACTTTTCCGGGGAGGTGGACCGGAGTTGGGTCAGCATGGTGCTCATGAATTTCGGCCCGGCCGTTGTTTTCCTTGTTTTCTGGTTCTTAATGATTCGCCAGATGCAGGGCGGCGGCAAACAGGCCATGGCTTTCGGACGCAGTAAAGCCAAGCTGCAATCCGGCAAAAAGTCCAAAATAACCTTTGCCGATGTGGCGGGTTGCGATGAGGCCAAGGAAGAACTTCGTGAAATCATTGACTTTCTCAAGGATCCCGCCAAATTTCAACGGCTGGGCGGCAAAATCCCAAAAGGCGTACTGCTCTATGGCGCTCCCGGAACGGGCAAGACGCTTCTGGCCAAGGCGGTTGCCGGCGAAGCCGCTGTGCCGTTCTTTTCATCTTCGGGAAGCGAGTTTGTGGAGATGTTTGTCGGGGTTGGCGCCAGCCGCGTCCGCGATCTTTTTGATCAGGGACGGAAGAATGCGCCCTGCCTGCTGTTTGTGGATGAAATCGATGCGGTGGGCCGGCATCGTTTCGCGGGCATCGGGGGCGGACATGATGAGCGAGAGCAGACATTGAACCAATTGTTGGTGGAGATGGACGGGTTTGATACCAAGGAAGGCGTTATTTTGATCGCGGCCACCAACCGTCCGGATGTTCTGGACCCGGCACTGCTTCGCCCGGGACGATTTGATCGTCATGTGACGGTGCCTATGCCGGATCTTCGCGGCCGTGAGGAAATCCTGCGGGTCCATTCGAAGATTGTGAAGCTGGCTCCGGATGTGGATTTCAAAGTCATTGCCCGCCGCACTCCGGGGTTTGTCGGCGCAGACCTGGCGAACCTCGTGAACGAGGCGGCGCTTCTGGCGGCCCGGCGCAATAAACCCCACGTGGAGTTACCCGAGTTGGAGGAAGCGATTGAGCGCGTGATCGCCGGCCCGGAGCGAAAAAACCGCATGATATCGGAAAAAGAAAAGAAAATCGTGGCTTATCACGAATCCGGGCATGCGCTCGTGGCCAAGCTCACGCCGGGAACCGATCCGGTTCATAAAGTTTCAATTATCCCCCGTGGCCCGGCTCTTGGCTATACGCTGCAGCTCCCGACAGAAGACCGATACCTGACCAGCCGTACGGAGATAAAGAATCGCCTTTCCGTCCTTCTGGGCGGCCGGGTGGCGGAGGAGCTGGTCTTTTCTGAGATTACAACCGGCGCCTCCGATGACCTGTCGAAAGCCACAGACCTGGCCGCCAAGATGGTGTGTGAATTCGGCATGTCGGATAAACTGGGCCCGCTGACGTTCCGGAAAAAGGAAGAAGAAATTTTTCTTGGACGGGATTTGAACCGGGAACGCCCCTATTCCAATCACACCGCCGAGTTGATCGACTCAGAGGTCAAGCAAATGATCATGGAAGCGATGACCTATGTGCGAAAACTTTTGACGGAAAACCGCGCCAAACTGGATCGTTTGGCCGAACGCTTGATCGAGAAGGAAATGCTTGAAAGCGAAGAAGTCGAATCCCTTATCCGGGGCGGTGCCGGAGCGGCCTCGGCCGGTTAGTCCCAGCTCTTCGGCGTCGTTCGAGTTTCTTTTTGATCGCCGGCGAACATGGATCATGGGGGTGCTGAATGCCACCCCTGATTCATTTTACGCCGGTTCGCGTTTTTTTCAGGAGGCCGCCGCTGTTACGCAGGCCCTGCGTCTGCTGACGGAAGGAGCGGATTGTGTGGATGTCGGCGGAGAGTCCACCCGTCCGGGATCCGATCCTGTTTCCGTTGAAGACGAATTGAAACGCGTCGTGCCGGTGATCGAGGGGATTCGAAGCCGGTGCCCCGACGCATTGATTTCGATTGATACGCAAAAGTCTGAAGTCGCCCGTCAAGCATTCGAACAAGGCGCCGGCCTGCTCAATGACGTGTCGGCCTTGCGAAACGATCCGGCGATGGTCGAGGTGACGGCCCAGGCCAAAGTCCCTGTTGTCTTGATGCATATGCAGGGGACACCGCAGACCATGCAGCATGCTCCGCAGTATGAAGATGTTGTAGAAGAAGTGAAGGCTTTTTTGGAAGAGCGTCTTCGCTTTGTCGTCAAGCATGGGATAGCGGAATCCCGGGTGGTGCTGGACCCGGGGATCGGTTTCGGAAAAACCGTCGAGCACAATGTAACGCTGTTGCGCCGTTTGCGGGAAATCGCCGCGCTGGGCCGTCCGGTCCTGGTCGGGTTATCCCGCAAAATGTTCCTCGGGCGTTTGGCCGTCTCGTCAGGCGCGGATATGCTTCCCCCGGAATTGCGTTTGGAGGCGACATTGGCTGCAAATCTTTTTGCCGTTGAACGTGGAGCGTCCGGGCTGCGGGTTCACGATGCCGGTGCGACACGGCGGACTTTGGCGATCTGGCAGGCGCTCAGAACCAGTGAAAAGTCGTTTTCGTCTAACGCCGGAGGGCGCAGGCGAGGAGATTGATTATGACGGGTGTTCTCTATCATTTGTGGTCTGTTTTTTTATTGCCGGCGATCGACGTCTTTCTCATCGCTTTTGTTTTTTATCGGCTGCTTCTGTTGATTCGCGGGACGCACTCGGTGCAAGTGGTCATGGGATTGGCGATGTTGATGGGGGTGACGCTTGTGGTACAGCATTTCCTTCCCCTGCCGGCTTCAAAATGGTTGCTGGAGAATTTCTGGTCTGGGGCGGTGGTCCTTCTGGCGGTTGTTTTTCAGCCGGAACTCCGTTCGGCTCTGGCGCATCTTGGAAGCCATCCGCTAGGACGGTTCTTGATGCCCAGCCGGTTAACATTCATCGACGAAATTGACGGCGCCGTGCGTGAAGCGATGCAGCGGCAGATGGGCCTATTGCTGGTTCTGGAGCAGGATGTGGGGCTTCGCAACTATGCCGAAACCGGGACGCTCATTAACGGGGAGCTTTCCAAAGAGCTTCTGATGTCGATTTTCCATTACCGGTCTCCCTTGCATGACGGAGCAGCCATTATTCAGAATGACCGCCTGGTGGCTGTGGGATGTCTGCTCCCGCTTTCGAATGATCCCGGATTGGCGAAGATTTTAGGAACTCGCCATCGGGCGGCGGTCGGTTTATCCGAGTTTACGGACGCCTGGGTGATTGTCGTTTCGGAAGAAACCGGAAGCCTGTCCCTGGCTCGCGCCGGGCAACTGGAGCGGGACCTCAGCGCGGATGAGCTGCGGCGCCGGTTGATGGAGCTCTATGAACATCGGACCCAGAAAGGCTTGAACCCGTTGCTGGTGAAAAAATCATCATGATGAACAATTGGAAAAATAATTGGGAACTGCGCTTATTAGCCCTTGTCATGGCCATTCTGGTATGGCTTTTCGTCAAGTTAAGGGCTTCCTGATGGCGCCCACCGCTCCGCTTCTTTTTGGGACCGATGGCGTGCGGGGGATCGCCGGAGAGGCTCCCTTGCAAAAGTCATTTATCCGGCATCTCGGGGCGGCGGCCGCCATAACGTATAAGCAGCATGTGCCGGATTGCCCGCCGGTGTTCCTGCTGGGACGAGACACCCGTAGCTCGGGGCCGTGGATCGCACAGGCGTTTGCCGAAGGCGCGGCCACGGAAGGCGTCCATGTTCTGGACGTTGGGGTAGTCCCCACTCCCGCCATCGCGTACTTGGTTCCCAAGCGGAAATTGATGGGCGGCGTGATGATTTCCGCCTCGCATAATCCCAGTGAATTCAATGGAGTCAAACTCTTTAATCCGCAGGGCCGCAAATGCCCTGACACCTGGGAACGTTTCATTGAAAAACAGGTCGCGGAGATGACCCCTCTTAAAAAGGCCAAGGTCAAGCGGTTCCGGGATACCAAAGCCGTTCAGGAATATCTGGATTTTCTGCACCAGAGCGTGCCGCTTCGGCCCTCCCTGGACGGGTTGACCCTTGTGGTGGATTGTTCGAACGGCTCGCTGTCCCATATCGCCCCGCATTTCCTGCGTTCATCAGGGGCGCGCGTCATCGCCATCGGGGATAAACCGAACGGGCGCAATATCAACGCCGGTCTGGGATCCCAGCATCCGGAGAAATTGCAGCGGCTGGTGGTCGCCAAAAAAGCCGATGGGGGAATCGCGTTCGACGGCGATGCCGATCGGGTTATTTTCTGTGATGAGAAGGGACGTTTATTGGACGGCGATTTTATCCTGGCCTGTGCCGCCCGCTTTTTGAAGGAAGAAAAACGTTTGAAGGGCAATGCGGTGGTGGTAACGGTCATGGCCAATCTCGGTTTGATGAAAGCCTTGGAATCCTGGGGCCTTGAGGCCGTGGCGACCCCCGTCGGGGACCGCTGGGTTTCGGACAAGTTGGAAGAAAACGATTATGTGATCGGCGGCGAACAATCCGGGCACATCATTTTTCACGAATTTCTGCCGACCGGAGACGGTCTTTTAACGGCCTTACAGGTCCTGAGCATGCTCCGCCAGCGCCGGCATCCCCTTTCCTGGGTCTACTCGCTTTTCAAGCGCTACCCGCAGGTGCTTTTGAATGTTCGCGTGAAGGAGAAAAAACCTCTGGAAAACTGTCCGACGCTCCAGAATCGGATCGATCACGCCTGCCGGGAGCTGGCGGAACAGGGGCGGGTTTTTATTCGTTATTCCGGGACAGAACCTCTCCTGCGAATCATGATGGAAGGGCCTGACGAGGCCCGGCTCCAGGCGCTGGCTCACTCGGTTGCCGATGAAGCCAAGAAAGTGCTGGGGGCCGGATCCTGATGAGGTTGGGCGTCAACATCGACCATGTGGCGACGCTCCGGCAACAGCGCAAAGGCGATGAGCCGGATCCGGTTTTTGCGGCGTTGACCGCTCAGGCGAACGGGGCGGACAGCATTGTGGCGCATTTACGGGAGGACCGCCGCCATATTCAAGACCGGGACATCCGGTTGCTGAAGCAGGTTTTAAACATCCCGCTGGCGATGGAGATGGCCGCGACCGAGGAAATGGAGCAGATGGCTCTGGCCATTCTTCCGGCCCGCGTGTGTCTCGTCCCGGAGAAACGCCAGGAGTTGACGACCGAGGGCGGTTTGGATGTGATCAGCCACCGCACCGCTCTGAAAAAGAGCATCAGCCGTTTGTCCGCAAAAAAAATTGAAGTGAGTTTGTTTGTGGATCCGGATGCGGATCAAATCCGCTGCGCCAAGTCGCTCGGGGCGGATACCGTGGAACTGCATACCGGGCGTTACGCCGTAGCCCTGGAAAGGGAGAGCCAGGCACGGGAATTGGATGGCCTTCGTCGCGCGGCGGAGCTGGCCGTCAAGCTCAAACTGCGGTTGCACGCAGGGCATGGCCTCACGATTCGAAACGTTGCGGTGGTGGCGGCTCTTCCCGGGATGAAAGAGCTGAATATCGGATTTTCCATCATCAGTCAGGCGCTTTTTGTTGGTTTGGGACAGGCTGTCAAAGAAATGAAAGACCTTATTTCCCTGCGCTGAACAGGAGTTTTTTATGTGCGGAATCGTGGGTTATATCGGATCAAAAGAGGCCTCCGGCGTATTGATCGAGGGATTGCGCCGTCTGGAATACCGCGGCTATGACTCGGCCGGGGTGGCGGTCCTCAATGGAGGGGCCTTTCAACTTCGGCGAAGCCCGGGGAAGCTGTCGGTTCTGGAAGAATTGCTCGGGAAGCAACCGGTGGAAGGGACGTTGGGCGTCGGGCACACCCGGTGGGCCACGCATGGCCGTCCTTCCGAAGAGAATGCCCATCCGCATATGTGCTGCAAAGACAATATTGTTGTCGTTCATAACGGGATTATCGAGAACTATGTCGAACTCAAGCGTCACCTGACGGAGGCCGGTCACCAGTTTAAATCTCAGACCGATACGGAAGTGCTGGCGCATCTGATTGAGGAGACCTATCAGGGCGATCTCGTGGCGGCTGTTCAGAAAGCCTTGAAAAAAGTGCAGGGGTCCTATGCCATCGGCGTATTGGCCGCGGATCAAAAGGACCATTTTGTGGCGGCCCGAAAGGACTCTCCGCTGGTCATCGGGATGGGCCAACAAGAAATGTTTTTGGCATCGGACGTGCCGGCGCTTCTGCCATACACCCGCCAAGTTATTTTTCTGGAAGACGGAGACCTCGCCGAAATCAGCCGGGACCAGGTGCGCCTGATGGATCTCTCCGGCAAACCCGTTCAACGTCCCGTGCAGACCATCGTTTGGGATGCCCTCATGGCGGAAAAGGGCGGTTATAAACATTTCATGCTCAAAGAAATTTATGAGCAGGAGACCACGGTCAGGGACACGTTCCGGAGCCGCATTTCTCTTGAAGAAGGACGTGTTCAGTTGGAGGATATTTTTCCTGCTGAGATCGCCAAAAAACTGCCCAAGATTTGCCTGGTCGGCTGTGGAACGTCCTACCACGCGGCCTTGGTCAGCCGTTTCTGGTTTGAAGAGCTGGCCGGGATTCCCTGCGACGTGGAAATTGCCAGCGAATACCGGTATCGCCGTTTCCGTAAGGACCCCGGGACCCTGGTGGTCGCCATTACGCAATCCGGGGAAACCGCTGACACACTCGCCGCCCTGCGCGATTCAAAAGCCAAGGGTTTTCCAACGATGGCGCTATGCAACGCGGTCGGCTCCACCGCCACGCGGGATGCGGCTTACAGCCTGATGACGCACTGCGGTCCAGAGATCGGCGTGGCGTCGACCAAAGCGTTCACCGGTCAACTCACCGCTCTTTTTCTCCTGGCCCTCTATATGGCCCAGGAAAAAGGCGCGCTCAAGGCCGAAGAGGCCCGACCCCTCCTGCAGGCCTTGTTCCATCTGCCGTTGGCGATCAGTGCGACCCTGGACCATGCGAAAGAGGTGGAACAGATGGCTCACCATCTTTTCCGAAAAACCGATTTTCTTTTTCTGGGCCGGCACCTGAATTATCCCATTGCTCTCGAAGGAGCCCTGAAGCTTAAGGAAATTTCTTACATTCATGCGGAAGGCTATCCCGCCGGAGAGATGAAACATGGCCCGATTGCGTTGATTGACGAAGACATGCCGATTGTCGCGATCGCGACGCGCTCGGTGGTCCGGGAGAAAATGCTTTCCAATATCGAAGAAGTCAGAGCCCGGGGCGGCATTGTCATCAGCGTGGCGGAGGAAAATGATGAGGAAATCGCCAAGCAATCGACCTATGTCTTGAAAGTCGCCCCTGTTCATGAGTCGGTCTCTCCGATCGTCAACATTATCCCGCTGCAGTTGTTGGCCTACCATGTGGCGGTTTTGCGGGGGTGTGATGTTGACCAGCCCAGAAACCTTGCCAAGAGTGTTACCGTTGAATAAAAACGGCGGATTCGTCCGCTACGGCGGATGCGACCGGAACATCGGTTGCCGCCGTTATGGCCGTATCCGCCGTTTCGGTCGAATCGGTCGTTTGGTGTTATGACCTATGGAAATTGGTGTTGATATCGTTGAAATCGCCCGGATTGCAAAATCCGTGAGGAACCGGCGGTTTCTCGAGCGGATATTTACTCCCGGGGAGATCGCTTACTGCCGCTCGCGAAAAAATTCGGCTCAGCATTTTGCCGTTCGTTTTGCGGCCAAGGAAGCGGTATGGAAGGCGGTGGGCGAGCCGCGGCTGCTCCATCGATCTATCCACGTGCGCAATCATCCGAATGGTAAACCTGAAGTTATTTTTGCCGCGCCCTTTCGAAAACTGGCCAGGAAAGTGGTCATTTCGCTTTCCCATGGCCGTGATTATGCCGTGGCGATGGCGGTTTTCAAATGAAAGCTGGTGCCATCACCTCTTCCCGGGTGCGTTCCTGGCTCCCCCGGCGTCCGCTGGATTCCCATAAAGGATTAAACGGTCATGTGCTGATCGTCGCCGGAAGCCGCGGCATGAGCGGGGCAGCGATCCTGACCGCTTTGGGAGCGTTGCAGACCGGAGCGGGTCTTGTCACGGTGGCGACCATTCCCAGTGAACGGCCAACCGTTGCGGCCCGAGTTCCGGAAGCCTTGACGCTGGCGTTGCCCGAAACACGCGCCGGCTGCATTGGCCCGGGCGCTTATCCGGTCTTACGTAGGTATTGGCAGGGACGACGTATCAATGTTATCGCGGCCGGCCCCGGCCTTTCCGTTCATCCCTCTGTTCGGAATCTTATCCTCGCTCTGTTAGAGAAATGGACAGGATCTCTGGTTCTTGATGCGGACGGTTTGAATAACATTAAACCTATTGATATCCGCCGCCGGCAGGGGCTCGTCCTCACTCCTCATGTTGGCGAATTGGCTCGTCTGAGCCGTGTGAATCCATCGGTTGTCCGGCGAGAGGGGCTCGGCTTGGCCGAAGCGCTGGCCAAGCGGTTATCCTGTACCTGCGTTTTGAAAGGCCATCGGACCCTTGTGACGGATGGGACACGAACCTATTGCAATACCACCGGTAACCCGGCCATGGCGACAGGTGGCATGGGGGATGTCCTGACCGGAATCGTAGCCTCTTTTCTTGGACAAGGCTTGTCAGCGCTTCAGGCGGCGGCCGCAGGTGTCTATCTGCACGGATTGGCGGGCGATCTGGCCCGTGAGTCGGATCGCGGTTTGCTGGCGACCCATTTGGCCCGAGTTCTTCCTTTGGCATTAAAAAAAATAGGAGTGAAATAATGTTGAGTTCATTTTTCGGAGCTCTTGTCGCGTCGCTTGGGCTTTGGTGCGGCTGGATCTGGCGTCATGATTTTGTTCAGTTTTTAAAAGGTTGTGTAGCTGTTTCGTTGTTCCTGTCAGGTGTTATCACCATCATCATCGGCCTATCCACCCGACGCGAAAGCCCCAGGACAACGCTCCACAAGAAGGATCATGAGAAGACCTGAATCTCTAGCCAGTCTTGGAGAATTCGGATGGCTGCGGAAACTCCTGCCCAAGCTCTATTGGCCTTCCTCGCTTAATTCACAATTGTGCATAGGCCCTGGGGATGATGCGGGAGTAGTGCGATTGACCTCCGGGAAGGTGCTCGTCGCGAGCACCGATGCCATGGTAGAGGGTGTTCATTTTGAACGGCGCTGGTTTTCCTGGGAGTCATTAGGGGAGAAGATTTTGTCGATTAATCTAAGCGATTTAGCCGCCATGGGGAAGGTGCGTCCTCTGGCGGCCCTGGTGAGCGCTGCTTTTCCTGGGGATACCCCTGTGGATTCTGTGGATAACTTTTATAAAGGATTGAAAACTTGCGCACAGCGGTGGAAAACCGGGTTATTAGGGGGGGATACCGTTGGATCACAGTCCGGGTGGTTCGTCAGCGTGACCATCCTGGGTGAAGCCAACCCGAAGGATCTTCTGACGCGTCATCAGGCTTGTCCGGGAGATCTGATTGTTATTGTTGGAGAGCCTGGTCAGGCGGCCGCTGGCCTGGAGGTGCTGAGGGCTGGGAAGAAAAAATGGGCTTGGACAAAACCGCTTGTGAAGGCCTTTTCAGCGCCATCCCCGCGTTTCGCGGAATCAGCCATCCTGGGGGAAACGCGCTGGGCCACGAGCCTCATGGATTCTTCAGATGGACTGGAAGCGTCGGTCCGTTTGCTGGCCGAATCTTCGGGCAACTTGGGCGCGGAAATTGAGTTGGATCATTTGCCGGTTTCTCGGGTCCTGCGGCGATGGGCCGAGTATAAGCGATGTGCAGCTGTGACCTATGCGCTTTCAGGAGGAGAGGACTATGGGCTCGTCTTCACCCTGCCACCCGGCCGGTGGCCGGCTCTCCATAAACGGATTCCTTCCGCCAGGGTCATCGGGCGCATGCTGCCGAAAGGTGAAGGCTGCTGGGCGCTTCAGGGAACCCGCCGCACCGCGCTTCAAGGGTATGGCTACTCGCATTTCAAAACAGCTTAGGTGGCATTTTTCGAGTCCCTCGGCGATGGGTCAATGGGGCCGGTGCTTCGCGCGGGGGCTTGCTCCTGGCGATGTCGTGGCGCTGGTCGGCCCACTGGGTTCCGGCAAAACAACCTTAATCCAGTCCATCGTGAAGGCCATGAGATGCCGCCGCCGTGTCACCAGCCCTACGTTTGCGCTGGCGAACGAATATGCCACGCCGCAGGGCGCTGTGTATCATATGGATATGTACCGACTGTTGCCGACGGAGTTACTTCAGTTTCCCTTGGAAGATTACTGGGGGAACGGTGTATGTCTGATTGAATGGGCGGACAAAGTGCGAGATCGGCTGCCGAACGATACGTTGGAAATTCAGCTGTCCATGGGCGGGCCGCAGGAACGCCGGCTCACGATTCCCCGAATCTCTTCAATCTGGCGCCGGCGGTTGAAGGCGGTCTTGTCTTGAAGGAGGCGCGGTTGTTGGCTTTGGAGACCTCCAGCCCACAGCTTTCATTGGCGGCTGGGACGTTCGAGCAGGTATTGGCCACCTACAAAGGGGCGATGCAATGGCGTCATGCCGAAGGTCTTTTTGAAGGGTTAACGAATCTTCTGCGCCAATTGAATTGGCCGGTGCAGTCCTTAAGAGGGGTCGCTGTTTCCGTTGGCCCCGGGAGTTTCACCGGCATTCGTATTGGTTTGGCCGCTGCCCGGACATTGGGACAGACACGGAAAATCCCTGTGGTCGGGGTAAGCGCTCTGGAAGCATTGGCTTTTGGCCAGCCGCTTCCCGAAGGGCTGATATGCCCGGTTCTGGATGCGCTTCGGGGGTCTGTGTTTGCGGCTCTTTATGAACGCTTGCCCGGCGGTAGATGGTGCGCGGTTCATCCGGCGGTCCATTGGCCTTCGGACCGGTGGTGGGCAAAGGCCAAGATGCTGGCTCACGGCCGTTCGGTTTGGGTGACCGGTAATGCTCTGAAAAGTGACCCTCCGCGATTAAAGGGTTTGCGGGTTCAACGGGCGGCCGAAAAACATTGGTATCCGAAAGCCTCGGCAGTCCTTCATTTGGCGGCGCCCCGGCTGAAGAAGGCTGGCGCAAACTCGTATCGGCGTGTGCAGCCGTTGTATCTTCGGGAGGCTGCTGCGCAAGAGCGTCTCCGTGGATAATGCCGAGTGTTTCCCTGTCGTCATTCCCTGCGGTCTCTGGCAGCCTCGTTCCCCTGTTGATGTGCTCCTCGACGGGGCCGCACCGACCGTTGATTCAACGGGGGACGGTGCAGGGGATCTATAGATCCCCCGCCAGCACCCGCGGGGGATGACAGCTTATGGTAGAGATTAAACGTTTTGATGGCTCCTGGCTGGAGAGCGTGGCGGCTTTGGAAAACCGGGCCGGAGATGTTCGGTGGTCCAGGGCCCAATTTGAAAAAGAGCTTTCCTTGCCGATGTCCCGTTTTTTTGTTATGACGCAAGACCATGCGCTTTTGGGATACGGAGGCTATTGGAAGGTAGGTTTGGAAGCGCAGATTATTAATCTGGTTATTGAGCCGAAGGACCGGCGGCAAGGATCGGGAGAGCGGTTGCTTCGTTTTCTCCTGGAGCAAGCTCGTTCGGAGGCTTGCCAGCGGTGCAGCCTTGATGTGAGAGCGAGCAACCACGCGGCGTTGTCGCTCTATGGGAAGGTTGGATTTCAGAAAGTCGGGCAACGGCCTCGCTTTTATGAGGCCCCGATGGAAGACGCTGTTTTAATGGAGAAAGTGTTATGACGAAATGGAGTCAACTGCTGTCATCGCGAGGACCCGCCAGACGGTCTCCAAACTTCTGGCGACCGTCCGCCGGCCATCGTGGCGGGCGTCTGGCGGGGACGAGGCGATCTGTCTGCTGTTTGACAGATTGCTTCGCTCCGCTCGCAATGACGGTCTTTTGTTTTTTAGGGATAAGTTTTCTTCTGGGGCTCCGGGCCGAAGCCAGTTCCACCACGTACTTGGACTACGTCCGTGGTTTAGCGGAAGAACGTGCCGGGAATATCGCCAAGGCGCTGGAAGCCTATGAAAAAGTGGTGCAGCAGGATCCTCAAGCGCTCGAGGTCTATCGCGATATCGCGCAGTTAAACCTCCGGCTCGGGCGTCTCGATGCCGCCTTGCAGGCCGCTGAAAAAGTGAAAAATCTGGCGCCGAACGACCCCTCCTCCTTCTTGTTTCTCGGCAATATCCGGGTCGCGCAGGGGAATCTGGCCAAGGCCGCTGAAGCGTTTGAGAAAGCGCTTCAGTTGGATCCGGGCAATCTGCAGGCGTTGGAAAGTCTTGGCAATTATTATTCCGTTCTCGATGCTGACAAGGCGCTGGGATATTACCAGCGGATTCTGGTGATCAATCCCAACGATGCTGAAACGTATTTTCAGATGGGCGTGCTGCATCAGAAAAGCGGCAAGCCCCTGAAGGCCGTTGAAATGTACGGTCGGTCTATCCAAAAGGAACCGCAGCAATTGGCTCCCCATCTGGCCTTGGCCGAGCTGTATGAGATTCAGAAGAGTACCGCCGAGGCGGTCGGCGAATACGCGGAGTGCATCCGGCTGCAGCCGCGCAATCCGCTTTTGTATATGCGCTTGGGATATTTGCATTACGCCAACCGGGATTGGGAGGCGGCGCGCAGCGATTTTCAAAATGTCCGCTCGCTTCAGCCGAAAGATGCGACGGTTCATTATTGGCTGGCGCGCGTGTGCGAAGAGCAGCGTCAGTGGGGAGAGGCCGCGCGTAACGCGCAATCCGCTTACCAGCTCAGCCGCGACGTTCAGTTTCTGCCGCTCACCGCTTACTATTTAACGTTGGACCATCGAATTCCGGAAGCGGTGAAGTGGTTGGAAAAGGCCCGGAAGGTCGATCCCGAAAACGTCAATGTCCTGCTGTTCCTGGGGATGGATTATCTGGATTTGAACAAGACTGAAAAAGCGCGTGAGATTTTGATCAAGGGAGTGGCGCTCTACCCGAATGATGCCCAGATGCGTTTTCAGTTGGCAATGGCGGAAGACCGGATGGGCCATTTCGACGATGCGCAGGCACAGTTTCAGAATGTGCTGAAGAGTGATCCCAAAAATGCCCCGGCCATGAATTACCTCGGTTACTCGTGGGCTGATCGCGGCATTCGTCTGGAGGAGGCTGAAACACTGCTTCGTCAGGCGGTTGCACTGGAACCGCACAGCGGCGCTTTTCTCGACAGCCTCGGATGGGTTCGTTTTAAGCGGGGGGATCCGAAAGAGGCTGTCCTGTTCCTGGAGCAGGCGCTAAAAGAGAGCGGGGATGTTGTCATTTATGACCATATGGGAGATGTCCAATGGTCTGTCCAGAACGCTGCGGAGGCGCTGAAAGCCTGGAATCAGGCGCTGGGGTTGGATCCGAAAAACAAAGCCATTCGTAAAAAGGCGAAGGAAGCAAGGTCCCGCGTCCTTCCCGGATCGGACCAGCGAAAATATCTCAACTATATTGAAGGGAACCTCCGCCAGATGGCGGACGTGCGCGGCCGGGTCTGGGTCCTTGGGAAATGGCATCATCAGCCGCTTCGTGCCGAAGGAGCGCTCTATTATCAGCGGCCGGACCGGATGATCATCGATGTGGGAGCGGCCGGGCAGGCGCCCAGCGCCCGCTTTCGCGTTCAAGGCAGCACGGTCGTTGTCGAGCCGCCTTCGGCCGCCGAAAATCTGAATGGAATGCCGTTGCAGGGACTCCTTTGCCTGCCGGAGTTCCTCTCCGGGAAACTGACCGAGCCTTTCGATGATCAGCGCGTTCAGGTCGAGTCGAGCAAAAGCCGTATCCACTATCACATCGGGCAGCAGGAGGCCTGGGTGGACCCGGAACGGGGCGTATTGACTGGTTTTCGCCGGCCGAATCCGCAGGGAGGACGCGATGAGATCGACGTGTCGGAGTATGATTTTGTCGACGGTCTTTGGCTCCCGCGTGAGATCCGTTTACGTAACCGGGTCCTGAAGTGGGACGCCCGCCTGACGTTTTCAGGCTGGGTCCCCAATGATCCTGAAAATGGGAAGCCTTTCATCCCATGATCCGTCTGGCCGCTCCCGCCAAAGTCAATTTCTTCCTTGAAATTACTGGAAAACGTCCGGATGGTTACCACACGCTTTCAACTCTTTTCCAGACGATCTCTCTGACGGATGAACTAACGTTCGCGTCGGCGGATGAGCTGTTCCTGCGGTGCAGCGACACCTCCTTGCAGGTGAATGCCAACAATCTAGTGATGAGGGCGGCTGTAGGTCTGCGCGCGCTGCTCAAAGAACGCCGGGGAGCCCGGATTCACTTGACCAAGCGCGTTCCCACCGGCGCCGGACTTGGCGGCGGGTCCAGCGATGCCGCCACCACGCTGATCGGGCTTTGCCGGTTGTGGCGGCGCCGACCAAGCGAGGCGGCTTTGCATCGACTCGCCACATCGCTGGGAGCGGATGTTCCCTTCTTTTTGAAAAAAGGATTATGTCTGGCGGGGGGTATCGGAGACCGGCTGCGTCCCTTGCCGCCTCTCCCTAAAATGTGGATGGTGCTCGTGTATCCGGGATTTGGCGTGTCGACGAAAGAAGCGTATGGAAAAGTGAAACTCCCTTTTACTGATTTACGACATGTGCCCTCACCCGCGGCTCTCGCTACGCTCGGCCGTGCCCTCCCGCAACGACGCGGGACTCGGGGCGCTACAGGGAATTGCGGAAGCCCCGTGGTCTCCCTCAACAGGGAGAGGGGAATGACACTTTCAAGAAGACTCATGCTCCCTCCCCCTGCGGAGGGGGAGGGTTGGGGTGAGAGTACATTATTCAATCGTTTCGAGACGTTCATATTTCCCGGCCATCCCGAACTTCCCCAGCTTAAGCAAAGATTATTAGATGCCGGTTGCGCCGCAGCGCTCATGTCCGGCTCAGGCTCCAGCGTCTTCGGGTTAGTCCCCTCGTCCGGTGCCGGCCGGCGGGTCCTGACGGCCATTCGAAAAACCTATCCCCAAAGCTGGCTGGTTCATACGGCTGTTCATTGAGCCGTCGGAGAATAAAAGTTAAAATCGCTTAGATTTTACCCGACACACGGTGGTCGGGTAATCCGCTTGACGTGTGGCGGATTATTCCCGGGTGGTGTGGTTCGACTCGGCTCTCCTTGTAGTCGGCCTCGCTCACCATTTGAGGAGCTGAGTCGAACCCTTGAGCTGGCACGTTTATATGTTGGAATGCGGTGACGGGTCTATTTATGCCGGGTTGACCAGTGATTTGGAACGGCGAGTCTACGAGCATCAGTCTGGTCATGGAGCCAAACATGTTCGGACGAAAGGGCTGACCGAACTGATTTGGAAGGAGCAACATCCGAACCGCGAATCGGCTGAAAAACGTGAAGCACGGATAAAGCGCTGAACTCGTCGTAAGAAACTGGCTTTAGCAGCCGGTGATGTGGGTTTATTGAAGCGTTTGTAATGATTTTTTGGAGAATGATTCGACTGGCTCGTTCTGTGAAGATGGTGAGCGAGCGGAGCGAGTCGAACCATTCCCGGATGGTGTAATGGTAGCACACAGCCCTTTGGAGGCTGTAGTCTAGGTTCGAATCCTAGTCCGGGAGTTTATATTTGATACGTGATTTGATTATTTTGAACGAATAGAGGGAGGTCCGTATGGGAACAAAAGGAAAAGAAATCGTGGGAGTGGATGTTAAAAAGTTGCTCGAGTTGTTGAATAAAGCGTTCGCTGACGAATGGCTTGCTTACTACCAGTACTGGGTCGGAGCGAAGGTGGCCTCGGGAAGAATGAGGGGCATTGTCGCGAAGGAATTGGAAGAGCACGCCCAGGAGGAGCTTGGACACGCGGACAAGCTGACGGAACGCATGATTCAGCTGGGGGGAACTCCTCTTTTAAAACCAGAAGACTGGATGAAAGAAACGAATTGCGGCTATGACGCGCCGGCCGACCCTAATACCATGGCGTTGATCAAACAAAACATCAAGGGAGAACAATGCGCAATCGCTGTGTATAAAAAAATCCTTGATTTTGTGCGCGGCCAGGACGACATCACCTATCACATGATCCTGGAAATATTGACGGACGAAGTGGAGCACGAGGAAGACCTGCAGGCGATGTTGGCGGACATGCAGACCCCGCTGAAATAATCGGGTTCCCTGCGGTTTCCCTCATGGGGAGGATATTTATGAGAAAAGCCCTGGCTGCCATATCTGTTGGGATGTGGTTGGTTCCTGGTTGCCCTTCGGCCGGCGATGCGGAAAGTCATAGCTCCCACCTCGTTAAATTCGCGCGTTTGTCGGAACCCGTTACACTGTCCGGTGAGGGGAAAAAGAATCCGCTTCCTTCCGGCGGTTATTTCACCTGGCGTTTCGATAAGAAACCAGAAATGGGAATGGTCATTGTAATCCTTCAGGCTTATTCGAATGCCGGGAAGAAGGAAACCCCTTATGAAATCACCGGGGAGTATGGTATGCCGGAAATGCGCATGCACGACTCCGGCCCTGTTCCGGTTCAGCTGAACAAAAAAGGTGATTATCTGCTGCCAGTTCAAATCAGCATGCCGGGCTCCTGGCAGATCGTCCTCCGGATCAAACGGGCCGGGAAGCCGGTTCTCTCTGGCAAAATAGATTTTGCGGTTTAATACCCTCCTAGCCGCTGTTCTTCTCGCATTCTCGGCAACGATGACGCTGGCGGAGTCGCGTCTCTTGTACTTTGAGGCGCAAGCCGTCGGCGGGTATTCTTCGCATCAGGACAAGGTGGTTTATGATTCCATGAGCCATCGGGATGTCATGCAGAAGCCGTCTATCGGAGCCGATTACATCCAGAAGTTTTCCAACAAAACAGGCGATTGGGGCACGCTGGCTCTTCAGGGCCGTCTGACCTGGGACAACGAGGGACATCCTTCAGTAGAACCGCAGCTGTACAACGCCTACCTTTAACCGTTTCAAATGAGAAAGCATCATAAATCATGAAACAGTCGTGAAACGGCTGATGAAACGGTTCTGGAACTGAACACCGGGTCTGGTTCAACGGGGAAATCTAGCCGATCAGCCAGTCGCGAAGATGCGATAATAGATAGGAGGAGAGTATTTGTGGGGAAAATATTTTTTGCCTTTTTGGCGCTCTTTCTGGCAGGCGGTGTCTTAGCGGAAAAAATGCCTGCGACCTCGACTTCCACGATTACGCTGCAGGACATCCTGCGGATCGCTGAACGCGAAAACCCGGAGATTCTTGCGGCACGAAAGAAATGGGACGCGGCCCGGGCGCGCATCGCTCAGGAAACAACCCCAGACAAGCCCCGCCTGGACATTGAGCGAATGTATGTGCCTCAAAATGACGGGGTGTTTGCCGGTACGGGCGAAAAGAATTGGGCGGTGACCCAGGAGATTCCCTTTCCCACGACGTTGTATCTGAGAAACCGGCGTACGAAGCAGGAGGCGGCCATGGCCGAAGCCGGCTTCCGCGCCAAAGAGCGAGACGTCTTGGCCAGGGTCAAAACGACGTACGCGATGCTTTTCCTCAGCCATCACGCCATCCACATTTTTCAAGAAAACGTCGACCTCATGAGGCAGTTCGCTCAGGCGGCCAATGCGCGCTATGCGGCGGGGACGGCCACGCAAAGCGACGTTCTGAAAGCGCAGGTTGAACTCTCCAAGATGCTCAACATGCTGGTCACCCTGGACCAGGAAAAGCAGACCAATGAAGCGATGTTGAACACGCTTCTCAACCGGCCGCCGGAAAATGCCCTCGGGGTTCCGGAAGACCCTTCGCTGCAGCATCTCAAGCGGAATCTGGAATCTCTGCAGGCATTGGCGGTCCAATCGCGCCCGGAGCTGCAGGAAGCGGCTCGAACTGTGGATAAAAGCCAGACATCGCTCAATCTGGCGCGATCCGAATATCTTCCGGATCTCATGCTGCAGTACCGCCGCCGGGACATGACGAATGGCCCTGAGACCCACGACGCGGTGGTAGGATTCTCCGTTCCGCTGTGGTTCTGGAAACAGGGAGCGATGGTCCGGGAGGCTCGGGCGGACCGCGAAATGGCTCAGGCGGAATATCAGTTCATGAAAAATATGACGCTTTTTGACGTCAAGAATCTGCTCGTGAAGGTGAACACGGCCCAGCGCCTGACGGAACTTTATCAAACAAGCGTTTTGCCGCAGGCCCAGGAGGCTTTAAAGGTCTCCCAGGCCGGGTATCAGAGCGGCCGCATCCCCTTTCTTGATCTCTTGGACTCCTCCCGGTCGCTCCTGGATTTCAGGCTGGAACACTACCAGCACATTGCGGATTACCAACAGTATCTAGCCGATCTTGAACGGGTCGTCGGCGTTGATTTAGGAGAACCCAAATGAAACGCATGATCTTCATCGCTCTCATTATTTTAACAACGGCGGGTGTTTTGACTTTCACCACCTGCCAGCGGTCTTCCGAACATTCGCATTCAGCGAAGGTCCAGAAACAGCAGTATCACTGCCCCATGCACCCGACCGTCATCACCGACAAGCCGGGAGATTGCCCCATCTGCGGGATGCGCCTGGTTCCCATTGAATCGCAAGAAGCCCGCGACGCGGCCATTCAACAGGCGGGCGGCACGAACAAGTCCGGAGAGCGGAAGATCCTTTTTTACCGGTCTCCGATGCAGCCTGGGATGACATCTCCCGTTCCAAAAAAAGATGACATGGGCATGGACTATGTACCCGTGTATTCGGATGAGCAGTCGGCGGCTACTCCCGTTTCCGGGTATGCCGCCGTGTCTATTCCAGCCAACCGGGAACAATTGATCGGTGTCCGAGTGGCGCCGGTCGAACGACGCGATTTGACTTTTCTGATCCGGGCCAGCGGTCGGGTGGCCTATGATCCGGACCTCTACAGCGCCAGCGCGGAACATCAAGAAGCGCTCATCGCTCGCGAGAAAACAAAGGACAGCCCCTGGCCCGATGTTCATCAACAGGCCGAGGCCCTTGTCGACGCATCCACCCTCCGCCTGCGGCAGATGGGTCTCTCCCAGAGTCAGATCACCGAATTGGGGGTTTCATCCGGGACCCAGACCAATCTCCTGCTCGGCCAACCGGGCGGCAAGGTGTGGGTCTATGCCCAGATCTATGAATACGAGTCGGGGCTGGTCCGCGAGGGTCAGCCCGTGGAAGTGCTCTCTTCGGCTATCCCGGGGCGCCGGTTCTGGGGAAAGGTCAGGGCTGTGGATTCAATTCTGAACAGCGAAACGCGGTCGCTCCGGGTCCGCACAGAAATTCCCAATGAAAACGGTTTGCTCAAACCCGAGATGTACGTCGATGCCGTCATCCATGTGACCCTGGGAAAGCGGTTGGCGATCCCCGCGGAAGCCTTATTGGATACGGGCACGCGCCAGATCGTCTTTGTGATGACAGGCCCGGGCAAATACGAGCCTCGTGAAGTGCGGGTGGGCCATGAAGCGGAGGGCTACTACGAAGTCCTCTCTGGCGTGAAAGAGGGCGATCAGGTCGTGGCCTCGGCCAACTTCCTGATTGATTCCGAGTCGAAACTCAAGGCGGCGATTTCCGACGCCGGCGGCGGCCACCGACATGGCCAGTAATCTCTACAGGAGATTTACTTTATGATTGAGAAGATTATTGAATTTTCAGCCCGAAATAAGTATCTGGTGATTCTGTTTACCTTGGTTGGTGTTATCGGAGCCGTTTACGCCATGAAGCGTGTTCCCCTGGATGCCATCCCTGACCTCTCCGACACGCAGGTCATCATTTATTCCCGTTGGGACCGAAGCCCCGACATCATGGAGGACCAGGTCACCTATCCGATTGTCACGGCGATGCTGGGTGCTCCCAAGATTAAAGCCATTCGAGGATTTTCCGATTTCGGTTACTCCTACGTCTATATCGTTTTTCAAGATGGCACGGACATCTATTGGGCGCGCAGCCGGGTCCTGGAATATCTCTCCAAAATACAATCCAAGCTTCCGGAAGGCGTAAAGACCGAGCTGGGGCCCGATGCCACCGGAGTCGGCTGGGTCTATCAGTATGCCCTCGTGGACAAGACCGGCCAGAACGATTTGGCTCAGCTCCGCACGTTCCAGGATTGGTATCTGCGCTACTGGCTGCAATCCGTCCCCGGTGTCGCAGAAGTCGCTTCGATCGGAGGGTTCCAGAAACAGTATCAGGTGAACGTCAATCCCAATGCTCTTGTGGGCTACAACATCCCGCTCATGAAAGTCATCGAAGCTATCCGGGACGGCAATAACGACGTAGGAGGCCGGCTGGTTGAGTTTTCAGGGGCCGAGTACATGGTCCGCGGCCGCGGCTATGCCAAGAGTGTGCAGGACATCGAAAATATCGTCGTCGGCCGGGAGATGAAGACGGGGACACCGATCCTGGTCAAGAGTATCGCCCATGTCGCGCTGGGCCCGGAGATCCGGCGCGGCGTAGCGGATTTGGATGGGGAGGGAGACACGGTAGGCGGGATTATTGTCATGCGCCAAGGCGAGAATGCTTTGAACGTCATCGACCGGGTCAAAGCCAAGATAGAGGAGATCAAGCCGGGCTTGCCCAAAGGCGTTGAGATCGTCCCGACCTACGATCGGTCCGATCTGATTCATCGCTCCATCGCCACGCTGAAAGAGGAACTGGGGATGGAGATGTTCATCGTGAGCCTGGTCATCCTCCTCTTCCTCTGGCATATTCCGTCGGCCATTATTCCGATTCTGACCATCCCGATCTCGGTGACATTGGCCTTCATCCCGATGTATTTTATGGGTTTGACGACCAACATCATGTCCATCTCCGGCATCGCGATATCGATCGGTATCCTGGTCGACGGGGCGATCGTTGAAGTGGAAAACGCTTATAAGCGGCTGGAACAATGGGTCGAAGGCGGGCGTCAGGGGGATTATCACGATATCCGTCTTAAAGCGCTGAAAGAAGTGGGCCCTTCCGTCTTCTTTTCGTTACTGGTTATTGCGGTGGCCTTCATGCCGATCTTCACCCTGGTCGACCAGGAAGGGCGCCTGTTCAAGCCACTGGCGTATACCAAGAACCTGGCGATGGCCATCGCCGCCGTTCTTGCCATCACGCTCGATCCAGC